>JAZNBT010000001.1:0-12286 GCA_045587165.1 Alphaproteobacteria bacterium
TTCATCAGCCGTCCGGCGGTTTCAGAGGACAGGCGACGGACATTGAAATTCATGCCCGTGAAATCCTGTCTTTGCGCGCACGGTTGAACAATATTTACGTCGAACAAACGGGACAAAGTCTGGAAACAATCGAAAAAGCCATGGAACGTGATAATTTCATGAGCGCCGAAGAAGCCAAAGCTTTCGGTTTGATTGACGAAGTTGTTGCGACACGTCCGAAACAGCCGGAATAAGATATAAAAACATTGTCTTAATATGATATCGCCCGACCATAGTAGCATGACAAAGAACAAAAAAGGATTTTGACGACTATGACAAAAACACCGTCCAAAGACGATAAAAAAGGAACTCTTTATTGTTCTTTTTGCGGCAAAAGCCAGCATGAAGTAAAAAAACTGATTGCCGGACCGAATGTCTTTATCTGTGACGAATGTATCAGTTTGTGTACTGACATTATCACGGAGGAACATCAGGAAAACACGGTAAAAGAAGCCGGAAAAATGCCTTCGCCCAAGAAAATAAAGGAAATACTTGACGATTACGTAATCGGTCAGGATTTGGCTAAAAAAGTTCTGTCCGTCAGCGTTTACAATCATTATAAACGTTTATCAACCAAAGACGCAGGCAAATCGGACGTTGAAATCGCAAAATCCAATATTTTGTTAATCGGTCCGACGGGATCCGGTAAAACCTTGATGGCGCAAACTTTAGCGCGTATCTTGGATGTTCCCTTCTGCATGGCGGACGCGACGACGTTAACCGAAGCCGGTTATGTCGGCGAGGACGTCGAAAACATCATTTTAAAACTGTTGCAGGCTTCGGATTATAATGTCGAAAAAGCTCAGCGCGGCATTATTTACATTGATGAAATTGATAAGATTTCCAGAAAATCCGAAAACCCGTCCATTACGCGCGACGTTTCGGGCGAAGGCGTACAGCAGGCTTTGCTGAAAATTATGGAAGGCACGGTCGCTTCCGTTCCGCCGCAGGGCGGACGCAAGCATCCGCAACAGGAATTCATTCAAGTCGACACAACGAATATTTTGTTTATTTGCGGCGGGGCTTTTGCCGGATTGGAAAAAGTAATCGCTCAAAGAACGAATAAATCCTCAATCGGATTCGGAGCAAACGTTTCCGGCCCCGACGATCGCAAAACCGGTGAAATTTTGCGTGATGTAGAACCGGAAGATTTGTTAAAATTCGGCTTAATCCCCGAATTTATCGGCCGCGTTCCCGTTTTGGCGACATTGGAAGATCTGGACGAAGAAGCGTTGATAACGATTTTAACGGAACCGAAAAACGCTTTAGTCAAACAATATCAGGCTCTGTTTTCAATGGAAAAAACCAAGTTGACCTTTACGCCGCAGGCATTGCGTGAAATTGCAAAAAAGGCGGTGGAACGCAAAACAGGCGCCAGAGGTCTGCGTGCCATTATCGAACGGCTGTTGTTGGAAACGATGTTTGAACTGCCGTCAATGGAAGGTGTCGCAGAAATCGCCGTGGACGAGAAAGTCGTTCTGGGAGAAACGGAACCTTTACGCATTTATAAAAAGAAAAATAAAGAAGCTTCCAGCGCATAGAATTTTTCATTTGAGCTCTTGAGCTTTATTTTTCCGAACATTATTTATTAACGAACTTACGCAACCAATAAAACGGACAGGTGGTTATCATGGACGCTTTGGATCAAGAAAAAATATATCCTTTGTTACCTTTGCGGGATATTGTCATTTTTCCGCATATGATCGTTCCTTTGTTTGTCGGCAGGGAAAAATCCGTCAAAGCGTTGGATAAAGCGATGAACGACGACCGCCAGATTGTTTTGCTGACGCAAAAAGATCCGGCTTTGGACAATCCGGCCGCCGAAGATATGCACTCGGTCGGGACATTGGGATCCGTCGTTCAACTGTTGCGTTTACCGGACGGAACGGTCAAAGCATTGGTCGAAGGATTGAAACGCGTCAAAATCAAACAATTTTCAGCTAATGAAGATTGTTTTGAAGCGCAAATCGAAGAAATCGCGGATAAAATCAATGCCAAAGACGACATTAACGCCTTTATGCGTTCTTTAATGTCGCAGTTTGAAGAATATGTCCGCTTAAACAAAAAAATTCCTCCGGAAATTCTGCTGTCTATCGGTCAGATAGAAGATCCGTCAAAACTGGCAGACGTTATAGCATCTCATTTGTCTTTAAAACTGACGGACAGACAAAACCTGTTGGAAACACAAAATGTTTTCACCCGTTTGGAATTGTTGTTCGGCTATATTGAATCCGAAATGGGCGTTTTACAGGTTGAAAAGAAAATTCGTCGCCGCGTGAAAAAACAAATGGAGAAGTCTCAACGCGACTATTACCTGAATGAACAAATGAAAGCCATTCAAAAGGAATTGGGCGACGAAGACGGTTCCGCCGAATTGGACGAGCTGGAAGCCAAAATCAAAAAAACAAAAATGTCGGCAGAAGCAAAAGCCAAAGCAAAATCGGAATTAAAAAAATTGCGTCATATGAGCCCGATGTCTTCGGAAGCGACCGTTATTCGCAATTATCTGGATTGGCTGTTGGATTTGCCGTGGGGTAAAAAATCACCTGTTCAAACCGATTTAAAAAGAGCTGAAGAAATTCTTGATGAAGATCATTACGGTTTAGAAAAAGTCAAAGAACGTATTCTGGAATATTTGGCGGTACAGAAAAAAACGAAATCCGTCAACGGTCCGATTTTATGTTTGGTCGGTCCTCCGGGAGTGGGAAAAACGTCTTTAGGCGAATCGATCGCCCGCGCGACGGGACGAAAATTCGTCCGCGCTTCGTTGGGCGGTATGCGTGACGAAGCTGAAATTCGCGGCCATCGCCGGACATACGTCGGCTCCATGCCGGGTAAAATCATTCAAAGCATGAAAAAGGTCAAAACCCGCAACCCGTTGTTCCTGCTTGACGAAATTGACAAGTTGGGAGCAGATTGGCGCGGAGATCCTTCTTCGGCTTTGTTGGAAGTGTTGGATCCGGCGCAAAACTCCACATTCAGCGACCACTATTTGGAAGTCGACTACGATTTATCCGATGTCATGTTTATTACGACGGCCAATTCGTTAAAAATGCCACGTCCTTTGCTGGATCGTATGGAAATCATTCGCATCGCCGGTTATACCGAAGACGAAAAGGTTGAAATCGCGAAACGCCATTTGATTAAAAAGCAGCGTAAAGCTGCCGGATTAACGGAAAAAGAATGGACGGTCAGCGATGAAGCTTTGCGTTCTTTGATTCGTTTATACACCCGCGAATCCGGTGTGCGTAATCTGGACAGATCTTTGGCCGGATTGGCGCGCAAAGCGACAAAAGAATTAATGACAACAAACAAAAAGACCGTCAATGTCACCGAACGCAATTTGAAAAAATACGCCGGCATTCCCGTTTATACTTACGGCGTTGCCGAAAAGCAGGATCAGGTGGGCGTAACGACCGGATTGGCGTGGACGGAAGTCGGCGGAGAAATTTTGTCGATCGAAGCCGTTATGATGCCGGGACACGGACGCGTTACGCAAACAGGTCAACTGGGCGATGTAATGAAGGAATCGATTGCTGCGGCGCGTTCTTTCGTTCGATCCCATGCGGTCGCGTTCGGTATTCGCCCCGATTTGTTCGACAAACGCGACATTCACATCCATGTCCCCGAAGGCGCCACTCCGAAAGACGGTCCGTCGGCAGGTATTGCGATGTGTACGTCTTTGGTTTCTGCCATGACGGGTATTCCGGTTTCTAAAGATATCGCCATGACCGGTGAAATTACGTTATTGGGCAAAGTCTTGCCGATCGGCGGATTAAAGGAAAAACTGTTAGCAGCGTTGCGTGCGGGCATCAAAACGGTTTTAATCCCGAAAGACAACGAAAAAGATCTGGAAGAAATTCCCGATAACGTCAAAAAAGGATTGACGATCGTCCCAGTTTCGGCTGCCGAAGACGTTTTAAAACGCGCATTGGTTCGTCCGTTAATTCCAATCGAATGGAATGAAGAAGAGGAAGAAAAAAAATCAAAATCTTCTTTAATCAATCAGGAAGAAAACGGCGAAGAAAAAGTCAGCTGTCATTAAAAAAACAAAAGGAAGGGTATAAAAATCCTTCCCTTTTTGATTCGTTTTCCGCTTTTCAGTATCCGGCAAAGTGTCATTTAAGGTATTTTCGGCGGAAAAGAGCCAAAAAAAGCAAAAAAAATACAATTCTTCTATTGACCTGCGAAAGGTTAGTATTTTAAACTTTCTCTTAGATTCGTTAGTGAATCTTAGTTTTATCTTTAATTTTAAACAGAGGGAGCCCTCACGTGAATAAGAACGATCTCGTAGCTGAAGTAGCTAAGAATACCGGCCTGTCCAAGACGGACGCCAGCAAGTCTGTTGATGCTTTTTTGAATGCCGTCACCGGCGCTTTGAAGAAAAACGACGAAGTTCGTTTGGTTGGCTTTGGTACATTCAGCGTTGCTCAGCGCGCCGCAACCGAAGGCCGTAACCCCCGCACGGGTGCCAAGATTAACATTCCGGCTTCTAAACAGCCGAAATTCAAGGCCGGCAAAGGTTTAAAAGACGCTGTTAACTAATAGTATCTTTTGTTCTTAAAGACAGGCGGTTTGCAATTTGCAGCCGCTTGTTTTTTTATCTTGTTATCTGAAAATAAATCCTGTATAAGGGTTTGTGTTCACGGGCGACTAGCTCAGCTGGTTAGAGCATCTCGTTTACACCGAGAGGGTCTGCGGTTCGAATCCGTAGTCGCCTACCAATAAAAAAGGTATCGAAAGATACCTTTTTTTATTGGTTAGAAGTCGCTTTAATTCAAAACGACGATTCCGATATTCAAGTATAAGGCGAACATCCCCCATGCAGCATACGGCAAAAGCAAGAAAGCCGCCGTTTTTGAACGCTGATAAAAAAGGAAAATCGTTCGATATAAAAAGAATAACAACAAAATTAAAACAACCAAAGCTCCCGCCGGATTTTTAAACATGAAAAAAACGGGCGACCACAAAAAATTAAAGAACAATTGTCCGAAAAAGTAACGAACGGCCTTTGTTCTGTCCGCATCGGAACGAGTTCTTAACATCAAAGCAAAAGATACCGCCATCATCGTATACAAAATCGGCCACACGATCATAAAAACTCGATCCGGCGGCGTCAAAGAAGGCTGTATTAATGTATTGTACCAATCAATATTCTGCATGTTTTAATGATACGACCGTCCGGTTTTATTGTGCAATTCATCTTTTCAGCTAATATCCGAACGGACGGTACAAATTAAAAAAGATTGATTTCCTCGACATTCCCCCTTATTTTCAACTCGATTTTATATATATGAGGAAAGATTCATGAGCGCGAAAACCAAAATCATCATCGATACGGATCCGGGAATTGACGACGCGATCGCTTTGTTTATGGCGATGGCGGATCCCGATTTGGAAATCGTCGGTATTACGGCCGTTAACGGCAATGTCAACGTTGACAAGGCCGAATACAATATCCGCAGAGTGTGTGATTTTGCATGGCATACAAATATTCCCGTTTATAAAGGTTGCGACAGACCGTTAAAACGCGCGACGTTGAATGCCGAATGGGTACACGGAACCGACGGGTTGGCCGGACAGGATTTCGGAACGCCGAGCTATAAGGGTGAAGATGAAAACGCCGTTGATTTCATTATTAAAACACTGATGAAATCACCCGAAAGAGAAATCACTTTATTGGCGATCGGACCTTTGACAAATATCGCAACCGTCTTTTTAAAAGAACCTAAGACCATTTCCAGAATTCGCGAATTGATCATCATGGGTGGAGCTTTTTGCGAAGACGGTCCGCGCGGAAATTCCACCCCTTATGCAGAATTTAACATGTTAGCCGACCCTCATGCCGCGCAAATCGTTTTCGATTTGGCCGAACGCATAACCGTCATTCCGATGGAAGTCGGCATGCAGGCCGTTGCTGACCCTCTGTTCATTGAAAGAATGCGTGATTTAAATACACGATGCGCAACGATGAGCGCCGATCTTTTGGATATAACGGCCGCAACTTTATCGGCTCATTTGGCTAAAATGTCCAAAGACGGCATAGCCACGGAAACGGGAACGTCTTTATATGATCCCTGCGCCGTCGGTTGTCTGATCCGGCCGGCCTTATTTTCCGGCAGATACGGCACCGTTCAGGTAAACACGGATTCCGAAAGCGAAAAATTCGGCATGACCTGTTTCGAAGAAGGTTCGAAAAGAAACTGTCTGGTAACGCACAAAGTCAATAAAGAAGCGTTCAAAGACATGTTGCTGTCTTACTTGGCAACGCTTCCATGATTTACGCATCCGGCCGTTTATCCGTCGCCCCGATGATGGATTGGACGGATCGGCATTTCCGTTATTTTATCCGCAGATTGACACGTTGTACGCAACTGTACAGCGAAATGATTACGGCTCAGGCGATCGTATTCGGTGATGCTGAAAAATTGTTGCGATTTCATGACGACGAACATTCTTTGGTTTTACAACTGGGCGGTTCGGATCCCGAATTATTGGCAAAAGCGTGTCAAAAAGCACGGGCGTTTCATTATGACGCCCTGAATTTAAATGCGGGCTGCCCGTCAGAACGCGTTTCCGCCGGATGTTTCGGCGCATCTCTGCGTCGGGATCCTCACCTGATCGCCGATTGCTTGGCCGCGATGAAAGAAAACTCGGAAGCCCCCGTTTCTTTAAAAACAAGAATTGCACTGGAAGAAACGACAGAGAATTCGGACGGATTTGACGATTTAATCCGCTGTACGGAATTGGCCGAAAAAGCAGGCTGTACGGAAATCATCATCCATGCGCGCAAAGCAAGATTGAAAGGATGGACCCCGAAACAAAACAGAGAACGCCCTGCCCTGAATTATGATTTGGTTTATCGTTTCAAACAGACTTTTCCGCACATAACCGTTTCAATCAACGGCAACATTGATTCTTTAGAAAAAGCAGCGGATCATTTAAAATACGTTGACGGCGCAATGATCGGTCGCGCGGCTTACGGCAATCCGTATTTACTGGCAAACGCCGATCGGGAAATTTTCGGCGAAAAAACGCCCGTCGTTTCACAGATTCGGGTCGTACGCGACATGATGCCTTATTTAGAAAAAAACATGGCGGAAGGCATTCGAGCGCACGTTATCATGAAACACTGGCTGAATTTGTTTAAAGGCTGCCCCGGCGCAGCCGCTTGGCGCAGAACTTTGACACAGATCATGTTTTCAGAAAATTGTCATTTTAAAACTGTTGCGGAAATGCTTAATAACGTTATATCCTCTTTTGAAAATTAATTATCGGAGATTGCAGTCATGAGCGATACGACCCTTCTTGTTTTATCGGGAGTTTTAGGTTATCTGCTGGGTTCCGTTCCTTTCGGGATCGTCTTTACACGCATGGCAGGATTGGGGGATATCCGCAAAATAGGATCAGGCAACATCGGGGCGACAAACGTTTTAAGAACGGGCCGCAAGGATTTGGCGTTGTTGACGCTTTTGTTCGATTCGGGCAAAGCGGCATTAGCGGCCGGAATTGCTTACTATTGCGCCCCCGAAGAAGGTATCAGCGATACCGCGGCTTTAATCGCTGGAACAGCCGGCGTTCTGGGGCATAATTTTCCCGTTTGGCTGAAGTTCCAAGGCGGCAAAGGTGTCGCCGCGACGCTTGGGATGTTGTTGGCCACATGTTGGCAAGTAGGATTATTATCTTGCGTAACGTGGTTGATCATGGCGTTAATTTTCCGTTATTCGTCTTTATCCGCTTTAACGGCTTTGGTTTTAGCGCCGGTATACGCTTACTTTTTCGCAACACCGGAATACATTTATTTTTACAGTTTTCTGGCTTTTTTATCGGCCATTCGTCACCGTACCAACATTTCCCGTTTGTTGCACAAAGAAGAAAGCAAAATCAAATTAAAGAAAAAAGCGGAATAACCTATTGAATCAAGAAGAAAAAATAAATCGTCTGCGGCTATTCAGATCCGAAAATGTCGGTGCCGTTACTTTCCGCATTTTAATGGAACATTTCAAAACAGCCGAAGCTGCGTTAAACGCTTTACCGGAAAAGGCACGCAGGGGCGGTTTGCGCAAACCGCTGAAAATTTGTTCCAAGGCCGAAGCCGAAAAAGAATTTGATGAAATTCAAAAGATCGGCGCAGAATTTATTTTTTTAAATGAAGACGACTATCCCGAACAACTGGCCGTTTTGCCCGACGCGCCGCCCGTTTTATCCGTAACAGGCAATAAGGCTTTGTTAAAAAAGCCCCACGTCGCCGTCGTAGGAACCAGAAACGCATCCGCGAACGGTAAGAACATTGCGCGCCATATCGCTTCGGATTTGGTTAAATCCGGATACAGCGTCGTTTCCGGTTTGGCGTTGGGCATTGACGGCGCCGCCCATGACGGAGCTTTATATTCGGCCAACGAAAACGCTTCGACGACAGCGGTTTTAGGAACCGGCATCAATGTCGCTTACCCCGAACAAAATCGCAGAATATACGATGCGATAAAACAAAAAGGCGTACTGGTTTCCGAATATCCCCTCCATACGAAACCGCAGCCGTCCAATTTTCCGCAACGCAACCGGATCATTTCCGGACTGGCGTTAGGACTTGTCGTGATTGAAGCCGCTTTGCGTTCCGGATCGTTAATTACGGCAAACAAGGCATTGGAACAGGGCAAAGATGTTTTTGCCGTTCCGGCCTCTCCTCTGGATCCCAGATCGGCAGGCGTTAATCATTTAATCAAAAACGGCGCTCCTTTGGTCGAATCGGCCGACGACATCATTGAACATTTAACGGCGAATTCGGCCTTTTCTTTCAGAGAAACGGAACGAGACAAATCAAAAGAACGACAGCCCGATTCATCGGCCTATCAAGAGCCAAACGACCGGAACAGAACGGATATTTTGTCTTTACTGGACGGATCGCCGACTGAAATAGATTTATTAATCCGGGAATCGGGCTTGCCAGCCAACGTAATTTCGGTTTTATTAGTTGAATTGGAATTGGCAGGTCAAATCGAACGACTGCCGGGCAACAAAATTATTCGTATAACTTCTTTATAAAGGCTAACGGTTATGGACGTTGTTATTGTCGAATCCCCCGCAAAAGCGAAAACAATAAATAAATATCTGGGAAACGGGTTTGAAGTGATAGCCAGTTTCGGGCATATCCGAGATTTGCCGGCCAAAAACGGATCGGTTCGTCCGGACGAAGACTTTGCCATGGATTGGGCGATAGAACCGAAGGATGAAAAACATATTAAAGCGATTGCGACCGCCGTTGCCAAAGCCGACACCGTTTATCTGGCAACCGACCCTGATAGGGAAGGAGAAGCCATCGCTTGGCACGTCGTTCAAGAATTAAGCCGCCGCGGAAAATTAAAAAACAAAACACTAAAACGCGTTGTGTTTAACGAAATCACCAAAACGGCCGTTTCAAACGCTATGAAAACCCCGCGTGAAATAGATATTCCTTTGGTAGACGCTTATCTGGCCAGACGCGCTTTGGATTATTTGGTCGGCTTTACGATTTCTCCGGTTTTATGGCGCAAGCTGCCGGGCAGCCGGTCGGCCGGCCGCGTTCAATCGGTAGCCTTACGCCTGGTGTGCGAACGCGAAAATGAGATAGAGGCCTTCAAAGCGCAGGAATACTGGACGATCGACACGGACTTTATGACTCCGAGGGCGGATTTGTTTACTGCTCATTTAGCTGTCTTGGACGGACAAAAGGTCGGGAAATTCACCTTATCCGATGAATCGCAGGCCAAAGCCGCGCAAAAGAAAATCGAATCGGCTAATTTCGACGTCGGAGCAATTGAACGCAAAACCGTAAAACGTTCCCCTGCGCCGCCGTTTACGACATCGACTTTACAACAGGAAGCGGCACGCAAATTGTTCTTTTCCGCGAAAAAGACCATGCAGCTGGCTCAGCAGTTATACGAAGGGATCGACATCGGCGGGGAAACCGTCGGTTTGATCACGTACATGAGAACGGACGGTATACAAATGGCGCAGGAAGCGATCACCGAAGCACGTTCGGTCATCGCCGACGATTTCGGAAATAAATATCTGCCCGAAAAACCGCGCTACTATAAAAACAACGTCAAAAACGCTCAGGAAGCGCACGAGGCGATTCGCCCGACGTCTTTGCACCGCCGTCCCGATCAGATGGCGCGTTATTTAAACAAAGACATGAAAGCCTTATACGAATTGATTTACAAACGGGCTTTGGCTTCGCAAATGCAAAGCGCGGAAATTGATAAAATGGCGGTGGACTGCCCGTCCCGCGACGGACAAATCGTCTTGCGCGCCACGGGACAAACAATTGCCTTTGACGGCTTTTTACGCGTTTATCACGAAGGATTGGACGACGGCGACGAAGAAAACGGAGCCATTCTGCCGCAAATGACAACCGGAGAAGCTCTGGATCAAAAAGCGGTACGTCCCGAACAGCATTTTACACAGCCGCCGCCGCGTTATTCCGAAGCAAGTCTGGTCAAAAAACTGGAAGAGCTCGGGATCGGCAGACCGTCGACTTATGCTTCGATTTTATCCGTTTTACAGGACAGAAAATACGTCCGTTTGGAAAAGCGCCGATTTATTCCCGAAGACCGCGGTCGAATCGTAACGGCGTTCATGGAAAACTTCTTTAATAAATATGTGCAGTATGATTTTACCGCCGATTTGGAAAATTCTCTCGACGATATTTCCGCCGACAAATTAAATTGGAAAGAATTGTTGCGCACATTCTGGAATAATTTTGACGCGACCGTCAAAACCGTAGATCCGCTGACGATCACGGACATATTAAATCGGTTGGAAGAAAGCCTGTCCGAACATCTGTTTGCATCTCCGGAAGACAGAATTTGCCCCGAATGCGGTAAAACGCAAGACGGACGGTTGAGCTTAAAAATCGGCAAATTCGGAGCGTTTATCGGATGTTCGAACTATCCCGAGTGTCGTTACACCCGCCCCTTCGGCGGTCAAACGACAGAAGAAAGCACCGAAGAAGAACCCGATTTAAAAGAATTGGGAACAAACCCCGAAAACGGTGAAGAAGTTATTTTGCGCAAAGGTCCTTACGGCTGGTACGTTCAGGAAGGCAAAGACGCCCCTAAACCCAAAAAAGGCGAAAAGAAAGAAACAGCGGCCGTGAAACGTACCTCTTTGCCGAAAAACATGATACCCGCGGATGTTACGCTGGATCAGGCGTTGGCATTATTGTCCTTACCGCGCACTCTGGGTATTCATCCGGAAAACGGACAGGAAATTCAAGTCGGCATCGGCCGTTTCGGCCCGTATTTGAAAATCGGTTCGACGTTCAAATCATTAACCGCCGCAGATAACGTTTTAACGATAGAATTGTCCCGCGCGTTGGAATTACTGGCAAACGTCAAAGAAAAAACACCGCCGCAGGAAATCGGGCCTCATCCCGAAGACGGCAAGCCGATTATAGCCAGTTCCGGACGTTTCGGGCCCTATATCAAACACGGCAGCGTGATTGCCTCTATCCCGAAAGCAATTCGGGATGAAGAACGTTTACCCACAATGGAAGAAGCAATCGCCCTGTTAGCCGCCAAAGCTGAAAAGAAACCCAAAGCCGCCGCCAAAACAAAAACAACCGCCAAAAAAACGACCGCGAAAAAAACAGCGACAAAGAAAACGGCAAAGGCTAAAAAAGCATGAGCAAAACAAAAGCCAATCTTCCCGGCATGAGCGAAATCATCGCCTTTTTAAACGACAACCCCGGAAAAGTCGGGAAAAGGGAAATTGCTCGCGCTTTTCACGTCAAAGGTGACGACCGGATCAAGCTGAAAGAAATGCTCAAGGAATTAAAAAATTCCGGCAAAATCGAAAAAATGTCCGGCAAAAAAGTAATCGCCGCCGACGGTTTGCCCGAAATGTGTCCGTGTGAAATCACCGGAACGGATTCGGACGGCGAATTGATCGCACGTCCGTTAAATTGGGACAAACCGACTTCGAAGCCTCAAATTTTAATCACGGATTTAGGGCGTTTACGTCCGGCACCCAAAGAAGGCGATCTGGTTATTTTGAAATTAACGCCGAAAGGCAAAAAGTTTTTTCACGGATCCGTCGTCCGCCGTTTATCGGAAAAACCGAATCGGGTCGTCGGCGTATTTGATACGACTTCCGGCAAAGGCGGTCGGATTTTATCGGTTGATCGGCGACTGCATCAAAATTACATTGTCGACCGCGATCATGCGGGCAAAGCCAAAAACGGCGACGTCGTTATTGCCGAAGTGACCGG
>JAZNBT010000002.1:0-2963 GCA_045587165.1 Alphaproteobacteria bacterium
CTACATATGCCAAAATTGCTACACAAAAAGGATGGCAAATAACCGTTGTTTCTGCAGATAAAGATTTAATGCAACTGATGAGCGATACCGTTTTATTATATGACCCAATGAAGAAAAAGCTTGTTTCAACACAAGATGTCATTGATAAATTTGGCGTTTTACCGGATAAAGTAACAGATGTACAATCATTGATGGGCGACAGTACAGATAATATACCGGGTGCAACGGGAATCGGGCCCAAAACGGCAGCGGCTTTGATTAACGAATACGGCAGTTTGGAAAACCTGTTGGAAAACGTTGACGCAATCAAGCAAAACAAACGCCGCGAAGTTTTGAAAGCCGATGCGGATTTGGCGCGCATTTCAAAAAAATTGGTGACGTTGGACGCTTTCGTGCCGGTCGAAAAGCCTTTGTCTGATTTTAAAACGGCTTTGCCGGAGCCGGAAAAAACGAAAGCTTTCTTTGCCGAGATGGGATTTAAAAGTTTAATCGGAAAGCTTGATTCCTTTGCCGCGGCTTCCGGCGCGGTAAGCCCCGTCGCTAAAGTCGAACCGGATTTGCCCGTCGTTTCCGCCGTTGAAAAACAATACGCTTTAATTCAAGACGCCTCGGAATTGGAAAAACAGCTCAAAATCGCCGAAGAAAAAGGATATCTCGCCATTGATACCGAAACCGATTCCCTGTCGGCGACGATGGCGAAGCTGGTCGGCTTTTCCTTTTGTTGCGAAGAAGGAAAAGCGTTCTATGTCCCTTTGCGACATAAACCGAAAAATCCGCAAACCGATTTGTTCGGAAACGTCGAAGAAAGCGACGATTTAAAACAAATTCCCGTGAAAGAGGCCTTGGCTTTGCTGAAGCCCGTTTTGGAAAATCAAGGCGTTTTAAAAATCGGCCATAACATTAAATACGATTGGCACGTGTTTACAAACGAATACGGCAGCGTCAATCTGAACCCCGTCGACGATACCATGGTTTTGTCTTATGATTTGGACGGTGCGGCGCATTTGCACAATATGGACGATTTGGCTGAATTGTTCCTGAATTATCAGACAATCAAGTACAAAGACGTATGCGGAACGGGAAAAAATAAAATCTCTTTCGATATGGTAGAGTTTCAATCCGCCTTGGATTACGCGGCCGAAGACGCCGATATCACTTTGCGTTTGTGGATGTTTTTGAAAAAACGCTTGGAAAACGAAAAGCTGGTCGCTTTGTACGAATTGTTCGACCGGCCGTGCGTTTCCGTCCTGTATGATATGGAGCGGCGGGGAATTAAGGTTTGCCGCGACGAATTAAACAAGCTCAGCCTGCAATTCGGCGAAAAACAAAAGGTTTTGGAAAAAAAGGTCTTTGAAAAGGCCGGAGAGGAATTCAATCTGAATTCGCCGATGCAGTTGGGCAAGATTTTGTTCGAAAAGTTGAGCTTGCCCAAAGGCGTCAAAAGCAAAAAAACGGGCGCATGGGGAACGGATGCCGGCGTGTTGGAGGAATTGGCCGACGACGGTTTCGAAATCGCGCGGGATATTTTGGAATATCGGCAATTCGCAAAACTGAAAAGCACGTATACCGACGCGTTGCAGGAACAAATCAATCCGAAAACGGGGCGCGTGCATACGACGTTTATGCAAACGGTCGCTTCGACGGGACGGTTGTCTTCGAACGATCCGAATCTGCAAAACATTCCCATCAGACAAGAGGAAGGACGCGCCATTCGCCGCGCTTTTATCGCCGAAAAAGGAAAGCTTATTTTGTCCGCGGATTACTCTCAGGTCGAGTTGAGGCTGATGGCTCATGTCGCCGACGTTAAGGCGTTAAAAGAAGCCTTTGCCTCGGGAGCCGATATTCACGCCGCGACGGCTTCGCAAATCTTCGGCGTGCCCGTCGAAGGCATGGATCCGATGGTGCGTCGTCGCGCAAAAGCGATTAACTTCGGTATCATTTACGGTATCTCCGCTTTCGGTCTGGCTCGGCAGTTGGGCATCGAACGCAAAGAAGCTCAGGACTATATCAACGCTTACTTCGCAAAATATCCGGAAATTAAAAAATATATGGAGGAAACAATCTGTTTCGCACGCGAAAACGGATATGTCATGACACCTTTCGGACGTAAATGCAGCGTCGCCGGCATTGATGATAAAAATGCCGCCCGTCGTCAGTTCGCCGAACGTTCCGCCATTAACGCCCCGATACAGGGCGGCGCCGCCGATATCATTAAAAAAGCGATGCTGCGCGTCACGCCCGCTTTGCGCGATGCCGGATTGTCCGCCGATCTGTTGTTGCAGGTTCACGACGAATTGATTTTGGAAATGCCCGAAAACGAAGCGGAAAAAACAGCCGAAGTCGTTAAAAACGTCATGGAAAACGTGTTTTCCCTGTCCGTGCCGTTAATCGCCGAAGTCGGCATCGCCGATAATTGGGCGGACGCGCATTGATAACCGGTCATAAGGCTTTATCCGTTGTTTTGATTGACAAATCGGGGGAATAAACGTATATTGTAAGTATCAACGCTAAAGAAATTTAGAAAGCAAAGGGGCTTTGGTGCTGGAACACCGAAAGCCCCTTATTCTTTACCAAGCAGATTTAGTCATACTTAATAAAAGAATTACGACCGATAAAATCAGTCGTATGCTTTTCTTCGCTAAAGAAATTTTAATCACCTGCCTTTCAGACTGAAGACAGTCGATCACCGTTTGAAAGCAAAACGGCAAAAGAAATATATTAAAGAAAATATAAATATAAACAAAAAAAAGCGGGGAATTTCCCCGCTTTTTCGTTGGTTCGCATGATTAAAAATCATACTGGAACTGAACGCCCAAAACTTCGGCGTTAAAGTCGTATTTGGCGTCGACAAATTTATTTTCGCCGTTTCTTGCTCTGAACGTCGGCAGGTATAAATGCGTGTAACCGGCATCGATTTTGACGTTTTCATTGACATTATACGTAAAGCCCAAAGACATCAAAAC
>JAZNBT010000003.1:0-3786 GCA_045587165.1 Alphaproteobacteria bacterium
GACATTAAAACACGGGGATGCCGTTTTGAAGCCCATACGTTTTTTGGTTTCCGATTTTTCGGCCGCGGCCTTTAAATCTTCAACCGAAGTCAACGGCAAAGTTTTTAAAGCCGGCGATAAAATTCGAATGATTTCACGGGCGGAACTGTTTTCCGGCGGCGCGTATGCCGGAGCCAAAATGCGGCAAAGCGCCGTTTTGTCTTTTGTGCCGTTTTCGTTAAAAATAAACGGGGACGCTTTTTCTTTCACACCCGATCTGTCGGATAAAGATTATGCGGTCGAAACTTTGTTCGATCAGGAAGGTCTTTCCGATGAGAAAGGAGAGTTGCAAAAAACCTTCGTTTTGCCGAAATCGGCAAAACCTTCCGGAAAAATCCGTTTTGAAACAAAGGTTTTTGATGATTCCGGTCGGGCCGTTTCTTCATTTTCTTCGGCGGATTATTTTTCGTCCGATCATTTGGTCGGCATGCGTCGCGGCGATGAAGATGCCGTAGCCGGAAAATCGGTTGAAATCGAATACGTTGTCGCCGATGTAAAGCGGAATTTGACGGCGGGTGTTCCGGTCAAAATTACATTTTTCAGAACGGTAAACAAGTTGGCGCGCGAAAAATCAGCCGGAAACGCGTATCTGATGAAATACGTTTCACGGGAGGAAAAAGTCGGTGAATGTATGGGGATGAGTGCGGATAACCCCCAAAAGTGTTCTTTTACGCCGGATCAGAGCGGAATGTATAAGGCGGTCGCGACAATTGACGGTCATGCTTCCCGATTGGATTTTTATGTCAACGGAACGGATTATGTTCCGTGGTCTTCTGCGGAAAACCGTTTAAAAATCGTTCCCGATAAAAAAAGTTATAAAATCGGAGATAAAATCGTTTTGACCGTTGAAAATCCCGTTCCCGGTGCGCAGGCTTTGATTACGGTCGAACGCTACGGCGTTTTGGATTCCTTTGTGCGAACATTGGAACGATCGGTCGAGAAAATCGAAATTCCCGCAACGGAGGATTTCTTCCCCGGTGTTTATATTTCCGTTGCGGCTTTTTCGCCGCGTGCGGATAAACCCGTAAACGGCGAAGTCGATTTGGGCAAGCCGGCACAATGGACGGGATATGTTAAGATCCCCGTTGTTGACGAATCTCGTCGAATCAAAGTGGATGTTGTCGCGCAAAAACAGGATTACCGTCCCGGACAAACGATGACGGCGCAAATAAAAGCCGAACTTCCCAAAGGACAAAAACAGCCGATGGAAGCGGCTGTAATTGTTGTGGATGAAGCGGTTCTTTCTTTGATGCCCAAAGGAGAAAACCGTTTTGATCCCTATGAAGGATTGAACGGTTTGGGGGATTTGGACGTCCGTACGTACAGTTTGGTCGAACGGTTGATAGGTCGCCAAAAAATCGAAAAGAAAGGCGCCAATCAAGGCGGTGACGGCGGGGCGGATCTGGCTATGCGCGATGTGTTTAAATTCGTTGCTTATTTCAATCCGTCTTTGAAGCTGGATAAGGAAGGAAAAGGCACGATTGACGTTAAACTGCCGGATAATCTGACCGGTTGGCGGATTATTGCCGTTGCCGTAACGCCGGAAGAATTTTCCGGTATGGGGCAGACGCGCGTTAATGTTACTCAGCCGTTGGAAATCAGGCCGTCTTTGCCGAACCAATTGCGAACGGGGGATAAATTTTCGCCGGGCGTATCCGTTTTAAACAGAACGGATAAACAGACGACCGTTTCGGTTTCGTTTCGTGCCGTCGGTGCGTTGGTTGAAGAAATGTCCGGAAAAAAACAAATCGTTTTAAAACCCTTTGAACGTCAAAGCGTGTTTTTCAACGAAGTGCGCGCACGTTTAAATCCGTCGGATGCGACGGGCGAAATCATTATCGCGTTTACGGCTGATGACGGATTAAATAAGGACGGTTTAAAACAGACGTTGCCCGTTTTGAATTTAACGACGTTTGAAACGGCGGTTTTGTACGGCAGTTCGACAGATGCCGAAGTTTCCGTTCCCGTTAAAATCCCGACGGGCGTGAAAGCTTTCGGCGGTCGATTGACCGTCAGCGTCGCCCCCGGTATTTTGACGGGGTTAAAACCCGCCGTGGAATTTATGCGCGATTATCCTCATCCGTGCTGGGAACAAAAAATCAGCCGTGCCGTCGCCGCCGCCGTTTATGTCGCGGAAAAACGAGCCGTTTGGCCGGATGAACTTTGGCCTTCCGCGCAGGAATTCGTTTCGGATATAATCAATCAGGCCGCTTCTTATCAGGCGCAAGACGGCGGAATGGTTTATTTCGTCGCTGATAACGGTCTTGTCAGTCCGTATTTGTCCGCTTATACGGCGTATGCCTTTGATTATTTGGATCGCGCCGGCTATGACGTTCCCGTTCAAATACAAGAAAAATTGGCGAAATACCTGTTAGGCGTGTTTAAACGCACGGATCGGAGAATAAATTCGTCCGTTTTGTTGACGACACGTTTGTTGTCGGCGGAATTTTTGAAAAAAAGAGGATTGATCCGTGATGCCGATATCGCTGTTTTCGACCGCTTCATTCCGATGATGAGCGCTTTTGACAAAGCGTTGTACTTGCGTCTGACGGCGAATAAAACCGTTTTGAATGATTTGATGAACAGTTCCTATCAAACGTCCGGAAGCTTGATTTTCAAAGATGACGATAAAGAGGAATATGCTTTGTTGCCTTCGCAGGCCAAAACAACGTGTATGGCTTTAAATGCCGTCGGTAAAATCGATCCCGACACCGCTGAAAAATTGATGCGCGGGGCGTATTCCTTACGAGATAAAAACGGAACGTGGGCAAATACGCAGGCGAATGCTTTTTGTATGACGGGATTGCAAACCTACAGCGTCGATGTTCAAAATCAGGATGTCGATCTGATCGTGGACGGAAAGTTTAATCGGGAATATATTTTCTCGGCTTCGTTTACGGAAAAAACCGATCCCGCGGTCGCGGCAAAAGTACCGTTGTCGGCTGATCAGGCAGGTCAAACGACTGCGGTTGATTTGACGGCTAAAGGGCGGGGACGGTATTATTATGAGACGGCTTTGTCCTATCCTTCCGACGTATCGCAATCCGTCAATGCGGGATTGGAGGTTAAACGCCGTTTCTTTGTTAAACGCGGTTCCGATTTTGTCCCGATCGATGCTTCGGTTGATTTGAAGCGGGGCGATCAGGTCAAGGTGGAATTGACGGTCGTCAATCCCGTCACGCGGTACTTTGTCGCGTTGCGTGATTCTGTCGCCGGCGCTTTCGAACCGCTTAATTCTTTGTCGGCGACGGCTTCGTTATCAGATCCGGTTGCAGAGGACGGCGCGTTTGATTTTAAAGATACGGGACATGCTTTTGTCGGTTTTTATGCGGAAACTCTGCCCGCAGGGACGCATCGCGTTTCCTATGCGGCGCAGGTTGTCGCCGACGGCGTGTTTACGGCTTTTCCCGCAAAGGCGGAAGCCATGTATTCACCGGATGTATTCGGATTGACGGCTTCGGATGTGGTTAAGGTTGCGCCGTAATTTCAAAAAAATCATGTTGACGACGGCGGGCGTCGTGTCTGCCGTCGCTTTTATCGTTTTCGTGCATATTATCGTTTTCGTGCATATTGGGGATTTGCCCGAATCGTTTGAGCGATTAAGCGCTCAAGTCGATAAAACGCAGTTTTCGGATCGTTCGGGAATCCCGTTAAATACGTCGTATCTGAATTATTGGAACGTGCACGATGCGTTGCGGCTGTATGATATGCCGCCGTTGTTGGTTGAAATGTTTGTTTCAAAGTCGG
>JAZNBT010000004.1:0-9746 GCA_045587165.1 Alphaproteobacteria bacterium
TTAGAAATAGAAGATAATGTAGATGCTTCTACCGAATCATCAAATGATGAAATAGATTGTTTAGACGCTTTTCTAAACACAGAATTTTTTCAAATTCAAAAATATGTTGATTATATTAATGAGAAATCACCGTTTTTTACACACCAAGGTGTAAAAGGGCTAGAATTTCCACGAGTGATGGCCATTATTGACGACTATGAAGCGAAAGGATTTTTATTTTCTTATGAAAAATTATTTGGAATTAAGAGTAAAACATCTGCTGACGAAAAAAATGAAAGAGAAAACAAAGAAACAGGAATAGATCGTACTCGGCGGTTATTTTATGTAATATGTAGCCGCGCAAAAGAAAGCCTTGCTATTGTTGCCTATACGGAAGCCCCCCAAAAATTAAAAACTCTTTTGCTGAAAAAAGAGTGGTTTTCTTCTGATGAGATCATAGAGCTTAACTAAGTAGCATCCTTTTTTTACGAAAGCAAAAGAGTGTTCAAAAATTCAAAGTTCATTTATCGAACATTATCACAAATCAAATTCGTAAAATCTTTTTTACAAATTTTACAATATTTCATTTTTGTAAAATAACTTTTACAAAATCAACAAACAATGCTATATTGTAAAATAGATTTTACAAAATCGGAGAGAAGACATGGCGCAGAATCTTATAAACAGACCCGTATATATGGAACAACTGACTAAATGGTCGGGAAGCCCTGATTTAGTTAAAATCGTCACAGGTGTTCGGCGTTGCGGCAAATCCAAACTGTTAGAGCTTTTTCAAATGGATTTACTGATAAAGAAAAAAGCCACCGAAAAGCAAATCATAGCAATCAATCTGGAAGACAGAGTTCAAACGGACGCCATCGGTTTAACGTTGCTCCAAAACAAACGATTGAACTCTTTTAAGACCCTACTGGATTACATTTTAAAACGCCTGCAAAAAGACAAGATGAACTATGTTTTCATCGATGAAATTCAGTTGTTGGAAGACTGGGAACAAGTCGCCAACACATTACGGTTACGAGATAACGTCGATGTCTATCTGACCGGCTCAAACGCCTATATGTTTTCAAGCGATCTGGCGAACTGCTTTGGCGGTCGCTATATCGAAATCAAAATGATGCCGTATTCTTTCTTAGAATACTATACAGCATTTTCGCTGACACAGCATCTCAGAATTCCTAAGAACAGGGAGGAATTTTTAGAAGCACAAAACCTAAATGCTGTTTATAACCGGTATGTAACGGAAAGCGGATTTCCCCAAACCATTAATTTCCTTTCTGACAGGCAGATGATAAACGATTATCTGCATGACACGGTTTATATGAACACGCTGCAAAAAGATATTGTGCAACGCTTCAACACAGTAAACTCGAATAAGCTTGATAGTGTTGTCAAATATGTCTTTGACAATATCGGAAGCGAAACATCGTTACGCAACATCGAAAACGGGTTAAAAGCCGCCGGATACAGCGTGTCGTCACCATCGATCGACACCTATTTAAAAGGGTTATTGGACAGCTATCTGATCTATAAATGCGAACGCTATGACATCAAAGGCAAAAAATTCTTAGAAAGCAATGCCAAATATTATGTCGTTGACGCAGGATTGCGGACAGCTTTGTTAGGACAGAAGGACAAGGACTTCGGTCATGTTCTGGAAAACGTTGTATATCTGGAACTCTTGCGGCGAGGCTATACGGTTTCCATCGGCAAAATTCGTTCCGCCGGCAAAGATTTGGAAGTTGATTTTGTCGCGCAAAAATCCGGAGGAGCGACAGAATACTATCAGGTTGCGCTTTACACGCTTGATTCGGACACATTGAAACGCGAACTTGCGCCGTTAGAGGCTATTTCAGACAACCATCCTAAATTCATACTGTCTTTAGATGGCGGAAATGGGGAGACAAACGGCATCAAGCGTCTGAATGTCCTGTCTTGGCTGATAAACGGCGAAGACGTTTCATAGCCCCTCGATTGATTAAAGTCGTTATTTTTCCAAAATCCTTTTTATGTTTTCAATTTGATAAAGCGGGATGTTGTATAATCCGTCGTTGATTTCAAAATCCGCCAGCGAAGTGCGAACCGCTTTTTTCGGTTGATACTGTTCCCGATAAGAAGCCAGACTTTTTGCCCTTAAATTAATAGACGCTTTGACCTCAACAGGAATAATCTCTGATTTGTCTTGTATAATGAAATCCACCTCAGCCTTTCCGGATTGCTTAGACCAGTAAGCCACAAATAAATCTTTTTGAGATTTCAATTCCTGCAAAACATACTGTTCTGTCAGACTTCCTTCTAATTTATCAAAGATAACGTTGCCGTTGATGATGACTTGGGAGTCCAGTTGTGCTTTGGCGCAAAGCAATCCCGTATCAAGCATAAACAATTTAAAAGCGGCATCATCTTCATACGCCGACAAGGGCAAATCCGGCTTTGTTATTCTTGGGACTTTATACACAAGCCCGCACAACGCAAGCCATTCAAGAGCCATTTCATATTCACGCGCTCTGGCTCCTTTCCCTATCAGCTGATAGGAAAACTTTTTATTATTTTTTGCCATCTGCGCCGGAAGGGAATTCCAAACTGATACAATTCTAGCGACAGAACGGAATCCCGTATATTTTGAAAAGTCTTGGCGATAAGCATACAAAATTTTATTTTGAATTTCCCGTACTTCGTCAATATTCCTGTTTTCAGCAAAGTGATGAACGACTTCGGGCATGCCGCCGACAAACAAATACTGTTTTAAAAGATTAATGTACTTTTCCTTTACAGAGCAAATAACTGCCTGATTATCATCAAAGATCAATTCGCTTAATTGCTTTTGTTCAACAGCCTCCAAAAACTCTCCGAAGGTCAGAGGATAGAGATTTAAAAATTCGACCTGCCCCACCGGAAAAGACATATTTTTTTGCCGGACGGCAACACCCAACAAACTGCTGGCAGCTATAATGTGATATTCAGGTTCGTTCTCTTTAAAAAATTTAAGGGCATTTAAGGCGCGCTCGCATTCCTGAATCTCATCAAAGATAATCAGAGTATCTTCCGGTGTAATTTGAACACCGGAAATAACACTTAAAAGCATAATAAGATTTTTAACATCATAGGAAGTGTTGAAAATTTGCTTGGCTTCTTCATTATCCTCAAAATTGATATAAGCAACTTTATCGTAGTATATTTTGCCAAACTCTTTCATCAACCACGTTTTTCCGACTTGTCGTGCTCCTTTTATAACTAAAGGCTTTCTGCTGTCTGTTTCTTTCCATTTGATCAGATTTTCAAACGCATTTCTTTTCATCAGAAGCTCCTTTTTTCATATAGAGTACGACAAATATCACATTTTTCATACTAACATCTGACGTTTTATCACATTTCTCGCACGAGTTTTTGACATCTTTATCACATTTTCAGAACGAACTTCCAACAAATTCCTCACATTTAGAATGATATTTTTGTAAAATCCATTTTACAAGTTGGGTGATTAAAGCCGCAATCATCACCTTCCGTTTAACTTCATAGTTTTCAAATTTCAAAACTATAAAGTTGACAGACTGACTTCGGATCTATTTTACCGTCCAGCATCCGCCTTTATCCGCCCCGATGCAAATAACACGCCTTAACTCTTTCAGTTTTTTCAACGGAACAGGTTGTCATTGTTGTTATTTTTGCAACTTCTTTTATCGATACATTCAGATTTTCTCCGAATCTTTTTCCGAACTTTTTTCATAAGTTCGGAGAAAAACGTGTTTCTTAACAACGATTTTATACAGAAAAACGTGATTTTAAAGATATATTTCATATTGAAAAACGTGATTTTTCTGGTATTCTTATATTAGAAAAACGTGATTCCTTTTAAACGGGAAAACAAAAAATGTTCCGAAAAGCCGAGCAAAAACTTATAGAATGGAAAAATAATCCGGATAAAAAAGCCCTGTTGGTTACTGGGGCACGGCAAATCGGCAAGACTTATCTGGTGCGTCAATTCGGAAAAGCAAACTATGATAAGTTCGTCGAAATCAACTTTGTTCTTCAAAAAAGCGCGGCGGAAATTTTCAACGGCGACTTAAACGCCGACACGCTGATTATGAATTTAACCGCCTTCTTAGGAACCTCTTTGGAGAGAGAAAAGACGCTTATTTTTTTAGATGAAATTCAAGAATGTCCGAACGCCAGAACAGCGATTAAGTTTTTAGTCGAGGACGGACGTTTCGATTACATTGAATCCGGTTCTTTGTTAGGCGTGAACTACAAACACGTTCCTTCTTTTCCTGTCGGATACGAACAAATCATACAAATGTATCCGATGGATTTCGAAGAATTCTGTTTGGCAAACGGCGTTCAGCAAAAGACGATTGATTACCTGAACGGCTGCTTTAATCGACGCGAACCGGTAACGGATGTTATTCACAAAAAGATGACAGACCTTTTCAAATATTATCTGATCGTCGGAGGAATGCCCGCCGTTGTTCAGTCATTTATCGACACACACGACATCGGACAAGTCGTCGCCTTGCAGAAAGATATTTTAGCGCAGTATCAGCAAGACATCAGCCAATACACGCAGGAACAAAAAGCAAAAGTCCGTCAGATTTTCGATCAAATTCCGGCACAACTGGACGATAAAAACAGACGTTTCACTTTAGCTTCCATTGATAAGACTGTTCGTTTGCGGGAATATGAAGACGCCTTTCTTTGGCTGCAAAACGCGGGTGTGGCATTGCCGTGTTACAATTTATCAGAACCGAAACTGCCTTTAAAAATCAATGAACAAACCCGTCTGTTCAAACTGTTTATGAATGACACGGGCTTGCTTTGCGCTATGGGCATGGAAAACATCCAATTCGATATTTTACAAGGCAATATGTCTGTCAACATGGGCAGCGTTCTGGAAAACGTCTTCGCGCAGATATTAAAAGTGAACGGATTTGTTCTTCGCTACCTGAACAAAAAAAGCGTCGGAGAATTGGATTTCGTTGTTCAACACGGAAACAAAGTCGTTCCCGTGGAAATCAAATCAGGTAAAGACTATAAAAAACACGCCGCTTTGGATAAAGCCTTAAACGTTAAAGAATGGGGCTTGGAAGAAGGAATTGTTTTCTGTTTGGGCAACATTGAGCGTGACGAAAAAACGCTTTATTTGCCTTGGTATATGGCTATGTTCTTTAAGCAACAGGATTTAAGCGGATTAAAAGTTTCCGTCGATGTGAATTTCTGAAATATTTTATCGGCGCTTAACTTCATAGTTTGCAAATTTCTAAACTATGAAGTTGATAGCTGACTACTATTCCTCTGCTCCGTCCAACCATTCGCGGATTTTCATACTGACATCATCGGCCGCAACGATCAGAGCCTTGTCAACGGCATGGATATAGCGGCTTGTCACGCCCCGCTGAGAATGACCGAGCAAGCCTGCTATCGTTGTATCGGCATAGTGCATTTCCGCAGCCGTTGTCGCAAACGTATGCCGGAACTGATGAAGTGTGTGCTTTCCGAACTCCGGGTGCGCTTCGCACAAACCGACCAGATACTTGGCAATGTCGTCTAAATGACACCCGAGTGTTTTGACGGACGGAAAAACATAGTTGTTGCCGCTTTCATCGTGGAAAAGTTCTTTTATCCGCTGTAATTCCAACACAGCTCCTTTGCCGAACGCCCGATTCTGCCGTCCAGCTTTTGTATCTTTGAAACGGAAAGTCTGTTCGTCGAAATCAACCTCGTCCCATGTCAGTTCCAAAATCTCTCCTTTTCTGCACCCTGTCATCGCAATCAGACGCAAAGCGGAAACTTCCAACGGATGCGCTATAAATTCATCTTTCAAGATTTTGCCCAAGATTTTCATTCGGCTTGCCGGAATAGCCTCCCGAATATTGTTTGATTTGATTTTATCAATACCGAAACATGGATTGTTCGGGATAATATCCCGTTTGACCGCAAAGCTCATCATCGCGCTGAACAAATCAATCACACGGTTCGCCGATCCGGCTCCCCCCGTTATTCGGGCAAGTCCCCGAGCTTTCGTTTTCACCTTTTTAGCGGTTTTGCCGTCAACAACATCAAAATAAAACTGCTGGATATCGGCATGTTTCAAACTCTTAACAGGGCGATTGCCGATCAGAGGCTTGATATGTCGCTCTATCCGTCCGTAATCAATTGCCAAAGTCGAAGCCTTTTTATGACGTGTCCCCTGCTCCCAATATAAATCGCATAATTCTGAAACAGTCATTGCTTGTCTATTATCGATTTTTTCTTTAGCAGGATCTTTCCCCTGCTTCACCTGAAGAAGTTTTTCAGAAGCAATTTTCTTAGCCTCCTCCGGTGTAATTTCGTTCGTTTTGGCAATCGTCAACTTTCTCTGTTTGCCATACTCGTTTCGATACATTAAAATATAGCTCATACTTTTTTCCAAAACGCGAATGGCAAAGCCGTTCAATTCGGAATCAAAATACGTTTTTTCTTTGCCGTCATAACGCAGTTTATTAATAAAAGCCTTATTGATTTTCGGCATTTTAAATCCACCTCTATTGTCATTTTACAGGTAACACACAGGTAACATTATTACCTGTAAATCGATAAAACCGAGTCTATGAGCGTAAAAACAAATTGTAAATATTTTTCGCAGAAACAAGCCATTTATCGACAACAAGTAAAAGAAAATAATGCTCAATAAATAGGCACATTTTCGCCTTAACATCGTAGGGGTCACAAGTTCGATCCTTGTCGCGCCCACCATATAATCCCTTGAAAACAAACCCTTTTTGAAGGGTTTTTCTTTTGCATGAAACACAAATTAACTACCAAAAATCAACAGATCGGCAATCTGTAAACAGAACTGTTGTCGGACCGAAAAAACTTTCATATCAATCGGATAAATGTCGATAAAAATTTGTTTTGAAAATTTTATCATTCATTAAAAGCCGATGAAACGTATATAAAAACAATTTTGCTAATGGACATACTCAAAGACAAGCGGTATTTAAATGATATGTGGTCGAAAAACTCTGCTCCTTGGAAAATTTGGGAAAAATAACAATGAAGAAAGTCTTGATAACAGGCGGGACAGGTTTTATCGGCTCTCAAGTCGTACAAGAACTGCTTAATCGCGGCTATGAAGTTCATTCTTTGGTATTTCCGCCGTTTGCTCCCGAACAAAAGAACCTGTTTCAATACGAAATGGATTTGATGGATAAAAACGCCGTTGACGTTTTCCTGAAAAAAAATCCGTTTGAAAAGCTGATTCATCTGGCGTGGTACGTCGGTCCCAAGTGCCAAACATCCGCACTAAACATTGATTGGCTAGAGGCGTCTTTGCATTTGATAAAATCTTTTCATCATTCCGGAGGTAAAACGGTTTTAATTGCCGGTTCCATGAGTGAATACGACTTTTCCTATGGCTTGTGTCGCGAAGACGAAACGCCCCTGCGTCCTTTATCCTTATACGGACAGGCAAAAGCCGCCCTTTATGAAACGCTCAAAAAATTTTGCGCTTTTACGGATTTGAAATTGAAATGGGCACGCCTGTTCAATCTTTACGGACCGAATGAAAAACCGGCTCGTCTGATGCCTTCGGTCATCAATGCGATGTTGAAGGGCGAAGACGTTAAAGTCAGTCCGTGTACGCAAACGCAAAATTACCTGTATGTTTCCGATGCGGCCGAAGCAATTGTCGATTTTCTGGAAAGCGATGTGACGGGAGCCGTCAACATTGCCGCCGACACTGCCATCCGTTTACGCGACATTGTTGAAAAAATCAAAGAATTGACGGGGTTTAAGAAAAACATCCTTTACGGAGCGATTCCGGCTGCATTCGACCAACAGTTTTTAAGCGGAGATAATACACGCTTGACAAAAGAAGTCGGTTGGCATCAAAAAACCGGTCTGGAGGACGGTTTAAAACAAACGATTCAATGGTGGAGGAAACAAAATGTTTAAGGACTTTTACCATGGTAAACGCGTTTTAATCACGGGACATACCGGATTTAAAGGAAGCTGGCTCTGTCTGTGGTTGTCGCACTTGGGAGCGAAGGTTTGCGGTTATTCCCTTGCACCGAATACAAAGCCGAGTCTGTTTGAAGCGGTGAATATCGCCGATAAAACCGAAAAGTCCGTTATCGGCACCATACTTGATCGCGAAACATTGCAAAAGGCTTTTGACGATTTCAAACCGGAAATCGTGTTTCATTTGGCGGCTCAGCCGTTGGTTCGCCTGAGCTATGCCGAACCCGTTTTGACGTATGAAACGAACGTAATCGGATCTTTGAACGTATTGGAAGCCGCGCGTCATTGTGACTCTGTCAAAGCGTTTGTAAATATCACGACGGACAAATGCTACGAAAACAAAGAAACGGGAAAAAACTTCGAGGAAGACGACCCGTTCGGCGGCTATGATCCCTACTCTTCTTCCAAAGGGTGCGTGGAAATAATGTCCGCCTCTTACCGCAATTCGTTTTTACAAGGCGAAGACGGTTACGCCATGGCGACGGCACGCGCCGGAAACGTGATCGGCGGCGGCGATTGGGCACTTGACAGGCTTGTTCCGGACTGTGTTCGTTCCATCAATGACGGCATAAAAATCGAAATCCGCAATCCTGTCGCCGTTCGGCCGTGGCAACACGTTCTGGAACCGCTTTCGGGCTATATGCTACTGGGTGAAAAACTTTATACGGAAGGCAAACAATATGCCGAAGGATTCAATTTCGGTCCGAACGAAGACAGCGTTTTGACGGTTGCAGACGTTGCGCAAAAAATCGTCGGTTATTACGGCAAAGGTGAAGTCGTTGTGCATAAACGCGACGATTTGCATGAAGCGGGGCTGTTAATGCTGTCGATTAAAAAATCCGCCCGTGTTTTAGGTTGGAAACCTTCTTTGACTGCCGAAGAAGCTATTAAAAATTCGGTAGAATGGTACCGCCGTTTTTATGACGGGGAAGAAATAACGAGCTTTACTTTGCAGCAAATCGACGATTATCAGCGAAAGGCGAAATTGGCGAGCGTGGCATAATAGGTGTCATTTTTCGCAAAAAAAAACGACCTTCTTCTTTCTTCCTTCGACAGATTATTTCTTTTGATTTTTCACGTTTTTTCATATGTAATAGAAGAAGTTTTTAATTTTTTAACGGCTGTTATTATTTCTGCCGATCACCCGAAACGGAGAAAAACACATGGGAAAGAAAAAAGAAGAATATAAAATTGAACCGAAAGACGGCTTTTACCTTGCCGGAAAGAAAATAGATAACAAAGAAGTACTTTTAAACATCATTGAAACGCTACAGGAATTTTGCAGCGACAACATTCTGGCATTAAAGCCTTTGCTGGATGAAGTCGAAGACAATGAAGCGATCAAAGAACGAATTATTCATTTTATAACGATTTCCGACCTTTTGGACACCATCGAAGAATTGACCTCCGTTGACATTCAGGAAGAACCGGTTTCGAAAAAGAAAACGGCGAAAAAAAAGAAATAATCTTCTTTTTATCTTTTAACCGAATTGCTTTTATATAAACATCCCGCCTTGATCGGCGGGATGTTTTATAAAAAAGAGCCTCTGTCGAGACTCTTTTCAAATAATCATCTAAATTCATCGTCCTGCAGATTTTTTCTGCACCGCGGCGTTCGGAACCACCTTTTTGGGGGCGATCTTTTTCGGTGTTGCAGGCTTTTGCTGATACTGACGTTTCTTTTCTTCAATCGCAGCGCGACGTTCTTCGTAACGTTTCTTATCTTCTTCCGTTCTCTTTAAATCGCGCTGTCT
>JAZNBT010000005.1:0-4392 GCA_045587165.1 Alphaproteobacteria bacterium
TCATCGTTTTGCCGCGTATACTTTGGGTTCGGAATACTCTTCGCCGAAACTGAAGCTGTTTACAAATTTCTTACGCGAATCCGTGTCCGAACAAAACTTTTCCATATCCTTTTTCTGATTTTAAATTCAAAGACGCTTTCAATTCAAAAAAGCGCCTTTGTAAATTAATTATCCGATTTAATACCGTTACATTTCCGGCAGAGCATCTGGCAATTCTCCGCCGTTGTTTTGCCGCCTTTTGCCCATGGAACGATATGATCGCCTTCCATTTGTCCAAACTCGAAGTGCCGGCCGCATTTTTTACAAATACCGTTTTGACGCTCGTAGGCTTCGCGTTTCATCTTGTCGGTAAAAGTGCGGAGATTTAATTTGCGCTCCTCGCCCGAAAGCAGATATTCGTAAATGCCTTTTTTATTCGTTACGTCTTCGTCTTCCATCAATTCTTTGATACGGCTTTCCAGAGCCTTTGAATCATAACCCTCCTTGCCGTATTGATTGAACAAAATTCCCCAGTCAAGACCTTTCATTTCTTTGCGATAAACGGGAAAGACAGCTTTTCCCCAAGCGATGACACTTTGAAAATAGAGCCACAATTCGTTGGCATTCGGTGCAGTCTTATGCGCGTCCATATATTCTTCGATTTTCCCGTTGCTGATCCATTTCAACGCCGTTTCCAGATAATCCTGACGAATGGGCGAACCATTCATATACTTGCTCGCCAAGCCATAAGCGGCGCAGTTCGTTTTGCTGAAATACCGCTTTGCGTCCGTCAGCCAAGCACCGGTATAAGTCGCGTTGCGCAGTTCCTGATCGGTCAGTTTTTCTCCGGCAATATTGATTGTTCTGAACCAGTCGAGTTTTTCCTTGTCGTTGCCTTCGCAGATATAAATCATCAGTTTGTAGTCAAGGATACGATTCTTCTCCGTTTCCGTCAGACTGTGAAAACTGACGTTATTCAGGCTGAACACGTTATCAACATACTGACATAAGCTCAACGTTCTTTGCTGTCCATCCAGAATTTCAAACGAGCCGTCGTCGTTTTCCGCCCAATACATAACGTTTAAAGGAAAACCTTGGTTCACGGTTTCAATGACGGCTTTACGCTCTTTATCGTCATAAATGAACTCGCGCTGATACTTCGGACGAACGTTCAATTTTCCGCCGTAAGCGAATACGCCTTCTTCCTCACTGTCTTTGTATCCGTCGCAAATTTCACGAACGGGGATTTCGTGCAACTCAATTTTCATTGTTTTTTCCTTTTTTGAATGAGAATACGGGCATATATACTTGAATATAATTCTCCCGTTTCAGCGTTTTTAAATGCAGGTTTTTTATCTCTTTCCGGATTATATTTTTTATAAAGCGTGCCTTTGGCGTTAAAAGTATATTTACCCGTGCTATTCCCGTTTTTATCAAGAATTTCCATCTTTTTATTACAGGTAAAATTACAACTTCCGACAATACCCAACTCCACAATTTCAAACTGATCCGGATTATATTTATCCAAAAAAGTGATCGGAACGCCCATCACCCCGTCATAATCCATAGGAATTTCATTTGTTTTATCAACATTGATCGCCTCGTAATTGTCATACTTCGGGTATTCGTCAGATGAGTACTTTTTATATAAGATCAGTTCTTCGTGACGTTTTGTCGTTTCTATATTCGTAAACCAAACAACACCTGAAACTCGGATACATCCTTGTTGATGTGAAGTCGCCGAAGCATAGTCTTCATAATTTGCGATAAAGAACGCCGCTCCGCCTTTAAATCCATATCCCAACCAAAGACGATTTTCCTTAATCAATTTAAATATTTCTTTGTAAGTAATAGCGTTTTGATGACCGATGATTATAAATTCTTTTTTATATTCAATCAGTTGAGCAACATATTCCCGAAACAGGGAAAACGGCGGATTTGTTACGACGATATCAGCTTGCTTCAGCAATTTGACACATTCTTTTGAACGAAAATCTCCGTTTCCTTCCAATACCGTCAAAACGTTCTTGTCGTTTTTCAACAATACTTCAACATCGGATAACCCCGTCGTACCGTTTCCCGTTTCGTCTTTGACTTCGGTGATTTCGATTTTAAACGCCTGCTTGCCGTTCAAACGGTCGAACAAAGGCAATTCCTTACCCATAACCGGCGAACCGGAATAACACGTCGCGATTAATTTTTTCAGCTTCAAAAAATTGAAGTTCATCGCGAAGTATTTAAAGAAATTGCTTTCATACGGATCATCGCAATTACAAAAAACGACTTTCCCTTTAAAGTGTTCCCGATAGTGATAAAGCTCTTTTTCAATATCCGAAAGCTGCGTGTAAAATTCGTCTTTTTTGTTCCGTTTAGCCTGCTGTAATCGGGTGTTTCCCGTTGATTGAGCCATATAATTCTCCATAACCCGCCTGAATTTCAGGCGGATCGGAGAGTTCGAAAATCATACAGCAAGAATGACCGTTTGACCTTTAACCCCGTCACCGATCGGCAAGGAGTCTGAACATACGTCAAACCTCCCCGACCCATAGTGGAAATCGGGGATACAATCCCTTTGTGCCATACGCAAAAGGGTTATACGGCGTTCATATCAAACACCGCTTGCTGTAAGAGCTTTCGACGGCTCCGAACCTGTCTGTTTCAGGCTCTAAACGCAGAGAACCCCATGTCCTCTGCACCTGAAAGAAAGAATATAAACTGACGGATATAAAATCAAGAACAAAGGTCTTTTTTATACTGAAGCATTTTCGTCCTTACTAAGGAAGATATGAATTTTTTTGAGCTAGATTTTTTACATAAAAAGACGCCCCCTCGGAATGATACCGAGGGGTTAGAAAGCATAAGAACGAAAATGTTAGTATTGTTAGAGTCGACAACGACCTACTCTTCCGTACTTCCTAGACTTGTATCATTTAATAAATCTAAATACTTTTGGAAACAAAAAACGCGATTGCGTTTTCCTTGCGTTACTTGAAGCAAAACACCTTTTTCAACAAAGGAATCTATCAATTTATACGCCGTCTTTGCGCTTGTTTGTGCATAATCTTTGATTTTATCAGCTTCAATAAACGGCTCTGCAAAAAAACAATCTATCAAATTGTATGGATCTTTTATTTCGTGTTTCAATGTTTCTTTCAATGTCAAAATAGCTTTTGTTGTTCTGCCGATCGCTTCCGCAACTTGAATCACGCCTTCCAAAAAAAACTGTATCCAACGCCCGTAATCGCCTGTCTGCCGGACATACGTTAAAACATCGTAATATTGCGTTTTATATTGCTTAAAATACAAACTTAAATATAGCATTGGTCTTTTCAAAACCTTACGGTCAATCAAAAACAGCGTAATCAACATTCGACCGATACGTCCGTTTCCGTCATTAAACGGATGTATTGTTTCGAATTGATAATGCAGCAACGCCGCTTTAATCAGATAGGGCAAATCGTCTTGATACATAGCCTTTTCAAAATTATCCAAATGTGTTGCTAAAGTTTCGGGAGAACAGGGGATATAAACCGCTGTTTGAATATCCTTGCCGCCAATCCAGTTTTGCGAACGCCTAAACTCCCCCGGCGTCTTTTGAGGTTCTCCGCCACGAACATCATTCATCAAAATCAAATGTAGTTCTTTAATCAAGCGCAAAGACAATGGCAATCCCTTTTCCGCCAGAATGTTATCAACGCCAAAACACATCGCTTTTTCATAATTTTTGACTTCGCGCACATTGACGTTTTTCGGCGAATCCGACTTTTCAGCCATAACTTCGGATAACGTTGATTGTGTCCCTTCGATTTCCGAAGAAAGCAGAGCCTCTTTTAACGCATACGGACGAATCAACAAATCCAAATTCGGCAAAACAAACTCCAAAGCGTTTAATGTCCCTAACGCTCCAACAGCTTTTTCAAAAGTACAGTAAATTTGTGGGGAAAGTTCCGGTATTATAGGAAACGGATCAGGCTCAAAAGATTTATATCCTCTTGAAGTCGTAATAAATTTTCCTGCCGTCATCTTATTTTCCTTTTTTGCATTATAAGATCAAATTTTGATCCATATTATATTTTTTTACTATTTTCTACAATATAAAAGCATTTTGAAGGTTATATTTTACAAAAAGAGAATATATCAATCGTGCAAACAATAAAGCTCTACAGATATTAACTGTGGAGCTATTTTCAAGTTATATAAGGGTATTGTTCTGTGTGGTGCGATGTTTCTGAGAGATTGCGATGGCATAATATTTTTTTATACATAACGCATAAAGCGAACGCCCCTTAGGAGATTTGACCTAGGGGGCGTTTTGAGAAGAATATTTCAGATAGCGAGCATATATAGCATTACTAGAGCCGGCAGCGACCTACTCTTCCGTGTCTTGAGACAAAGTACCATTGGCGTGAAAGG
>JAZNBT010000006.1:0-3767 GCA_045587165.1 Alphaproteobacteria bacterium
AGATATGACCGATTTAATCTCCCGAGCGGATAAAAAGGGGGCGGTTTTGGTGACGACGGCAAAGGACGGTGCACGGATCGCTCCGCGGTTTTTGCCGCAAGTGCAGATTGTTGAAGCTTATATGGTGTGGGATACGCCGGATGCGATGTGCGCACTGTTGTCGGCATTACACAAAAGATAATTGAGAGCTGTCGTGAAGAGGTCTTTGAAACGAAAAATAAAACGTGCGGTTAATTTGTGTACGCGCTATCCATTGGAGTTGCTCGGGACGATTGTTTTTTGCGGAGTTTTTCGCTTGTTGCCGTTGGATTGGGCGTCCGGTGTCGGCGGTTTCTTGGGGCGTCATATAGGTCCCCGTTTGCGTGTTTCATGGGTGGCTCGGTATAATTTAATGAAGGCGTTTCCTGAAAAAACTCCGGCTGAAATCGATGCGATCGTTGTCGGTATGTGGGATAATCTGGTGCGCACTTTTGTCGAATATCCTCATTTGCGTTATTTGTCGGTTCATTATGAAAAACGGATCGAATGTGTAAATTTTGAACGCTGCGAAGCCATACGCGATGACGGGCGGGCGGGGATTTTATTTTCGGCGCATATCGGCAATTGGGAAATGGCGTCAATTTTGGGGTGCAAGTTGGGCATGCCGCTGCACAGGATTTACAGGTCTGCGAATAATCCTTATGTCGAATGGTTGTTTCGTTTCTTTCGTCAGAAAATCGAAGGCGTATTAGTACCGAAAGGGATGGGCGGTTTTCGGCAGATCGTTGATCTGATGCGTAAAAACGGGCATTTTGCGTTGTTGATCGATCAGAAAATGAACGAAGGGATCGCGGTGGATTTCTTCGGTTACCCCGTTATGACGACGCCGTCTTTGGCTTCTTTGGTGTTGAAACATGATTATCCGGCTTTGCCTGTTCGTTCTCAACGTTTGAAAGGGGCCTATTTTCGCATGACGGCCGAAGAACCTCTGAAAATCGAAAAGACCGGAAATAATGCGGAGGATATTCGGCGTTTTATGGAACAAGCCAATCATGTTTTGGAAAAATGGATCAGGGACGATCCTGCTCAGTGGCTATGGGTTCATAAGCGTTGGCCGGATTCCAAAACAATGTGGAAACAGCTGTATAAACAGCGTCGTTTGTGGAAAAAAGGGATTAAGCCTCAGGATGTTTTTTCAATCGCTGTTCAAGGGCGTAAAAATATTACGACGAAAGATTAAAAAAATCTTTGACCTGCGGGCGCTATTAGTGCTTAAAATTAAAGGAAGTTCTTCAACAACCTTTAAAGGATAAAAGAATGGACGAAAAACAAATTGCCGAAACGATTGAAAAAATGAGCTTTGAAGAAGCTCTGAACGCTTTGGAGGAAATCGTCCGTCAGTTGGAAACAGGTAAAGTAAAACTGGACGAAGCGATTGATTTTTATGAACGCGGTATGTTGCTGCGTCGTCATTGCGAAAAAAAATTATCGGTCGCTCGTTCCAAAATAGATCAAATTACGGCTTCCTTGAACGGAGAAGCCGTTGGATACACCCCCGTTGCAAAGGAGTAAACCGATGCCTAATTTATCAGCCGCCATCAAAGAAACCGCCGCCGAAGTCGCTGCAGAACTTGACCGACTGCTGCCTTTGCCCAATACGGGGGAACGTCGCGTAATCGAAGCTATGCGCTATTCCGTTTTGGCCGGCGGAAAATGTTTAAGGCCGTTCTTGGTTATGCAAAGTGCCAATTTGTTCGGTGTCGAAAAAAATCGGGCTCTGCGTGTCGCGGTGGCGTTGGAAATGGTGCATTGTTATTCTCTGATACACGATGATTTGCCTGCGATGGATAATGACGATATGCGTCGCGGTCAGCCGACATGTCATAAAAAATTCGATGAAGCAACGGCGATTTTGGCCGGTGACGCCCTTTTGACCAGAGCGTTCGGCGTGATTGCCGCGGACGATTGTCTGTTTGAGCCCGCCGTGCGTTGTCAGCTGATCGCCGAGCTGTCCAAGGCGGCCGGAATGAACGGTATGATCGGCGGGCAGATACTGGATATTTTAGCCGAACATATGGATGATATGGATATGCCGGGAATTATCCGTTTGCAGCAAATGAAAACGGGACGTTTGTTCTCTTTCGCTTGCGAAGCCGGAGCGATTATGGGCAAAGCGTCTTATGAAGACCGGCAGGTGTTGAAGGATTACGCGCGCGATATCGGTTTGGCGTTCCAGATCGCCGATGATATTTTGGATGTCGAAGGTGATGCGGATTCGATGGGAAAGGCCGTTCGAAAAGATCTGGACGCGCATAAGGCGACATTCATTTCTCTGTTGGGTTTGGAAAAGGCCAAAGAACAGGCGGACGCCTTGTCTTATCAGGCGATAGCCTCTTTGGAATGTTTTGATGAAAAAGCCGACCTTTTACGTGAATTGGCCAGATTTATTGTGGAACGTCGTTCATGAGTAAACAGAAAAAGGCAGCGGAAGCGGAACAGCCGAAAAAAAAGGTTGATTTTCCGCTGTTGGATTCAATCCGGTCGCCGTCCGATTTGCGGAATTTGCCGCTGGAGGATTTACCTTATCTGGCCGAAGAAATCAGACAGGAAATCATTCATGTCGTGTCTTCGACAGGGGGGCATTTGGGCGCCAGCTTGGGTGTCGTGGAATTAACGATTGCTTTGCATTACGTATTCAATACGCCGCAGGACAGGCTGATTTGGGACGTCGGGCATCAGTGTTACGCCCATAAGCTGATTACCGGACGGAAAAATCATTTTTCGGCGTTGCGTCAGGCCAACGGTTTGTCCGGTTTTACAAAACGTTCCGAAAGTGAATACGATCCGTTCGGGGCGGGACACAGTTCCACGTCCATTTCCGCAGCGGCGGGAATGGCGGCGGGACGGGACATGCTGTACCGGAAAAACAACGTTATCAGTGTCATCGGCGACGGATCGATGAGTGCCGGTATGGCTTTTGAAGCGTTGAACAATGCCGGATCGAAAAATTCAAGATTGGTTGTGATTTTAAACGATAACGACATGTCGATCGCGCGTCCCGTCGGGGCGCTCAGCCACCATTTGTCGCAACTGATTTCTTCCAAACCGTATATGAGCCTGCGTCAGGTGGCGCTGGATATGGCGTCGCGTCTGCCGCAGTTTGTCAAAGACACCGCTTTGAAAGCCGAACGTCATGCCAAAGGTTTTGTGACCGGCGGGACTTTGTTTGAAGAATTAGGGTTTTACTATATCGGGCCGATTGACGGTCACAGTTTCGAACAACTGATTCCGATTTTGACGAATATTCGCGATACGGCGGAAGATTGTCCCATTTTGGTGCATGTCGTGACGCACAAGGGCAAGGGGTATGAGCCTGCGGAAAAATGGCCGTCCAAGTATCACGGCGTGACAAGCTTTGATGTCGAAACGGGTGAATTTCAGCCGAAAAAATGTACGCGTCCGACCTTTACGCAGGTGTTTTCCGATACAATTATGTCTTTGGCGAAACGGGATCAAAAGATCGCGGCGATTACGGCGGCGATGCCGTCGGGGACGGGCTTGGACGCTTTTGCGGAAAAGTATCCCGACCGTTTTTTTGATGTGGGTATCGCCGAACAGCATGCGGTGACGTTTGCCGCGGGTTTGGCGTGCGAAGGGATAAAGCCTTTTGTCGCGTTGTATTCCAGTTTTTTGCAAAGGGCGTATGATCAGGTGTTGCATGACGTCGCGTTGCAGAAACTGCCGGTGCGCTTTGCGATTGACAGGGCGAAGTCGGATCGTAGCCATGT
>JAZNBT010000007.1:0-2114 GCA_045587165.1 Alphaproteobacteria bacterium
TGAGCGCCGCCGATAAACAAAAAATGGCCGAAAAGTCCGTTCAAAGCGTCCGCAACGAATTTTCAAAAGCAAAAATGTGCGCAAAGACATTGGATGTATATCGGGAAGTTTTAAAAAAACATCCTGTTCGGAAGGATTAAAAAATGACAAAAATAAACAACAAAGTTTTATTTTCCCTTTTTCTTTTAACGGGCGGATTAATTTCCGCCTGTTTGCGCAATGAAAATATGTGGGATCTGTACAATTACCATTATTATAACGGGTTTGCCTTATTAAACGGCAGAATCGGATATGATTTGGCTCCTGCTTCCATCATGTCGTTTTTTAATCCGCTGTTAGATGTTATCACCTATCTGATTTTAAGCGTTTTTAATGAAAATGTCGCTCTGTACAGTTTTTCCCTCGGATTGTTTTTCGGCGGATTAATGTATGTTTTATTTTTAATCAACTCCTTATTTTTCGACATATCGACGCGACAAGGAAAAATCGCGACGACACTATCGTTAATCGTCGGTGCGACGGGCTTTGCGACATGGTTTCAAATCGGAACGTCCACCAATGAAATATCCGTTTCGATTTTTGTTTTAGCCGGCATTTATATTTTACTTAAACAGATTCGTAATGATGACAAACGGCTTTCAAGCATATTTGTCGCCGGATTTTTAATCGGATCCGCGGCGGGGCTGAAATACACGGCGGCAATCTATTGCCTGACCAGCGGAATTGCTTTTATATTATTTTGTAAAAAAATTTCGCCGTATCCGCTCAAAGCCCTGTTTTTGTTCATCATCGGCGGACTTTCTGGCTTTTTAACATTCAGCGGTTATTGGCTGTACTTAATGTATAAAAACTATGAAAGCCCCTTCTTTCCGATATTCAACGAAATTTTTAAATCACCGTATTTTCCGGAAATAAACACCCGTGACGAGCTTCATGTTGCCGGACGATCCGTTTGGCAATTTTTAATGGTTCCGATAGAAATGATCAACCATACGATGAAAAAAGGGCTGGTCGGTTTCTGTCGCTTCACTGACGTTCGCTTTTATTTCATGTATATATTCGGCGCCATTTGTCTTTGTATGCGGTTATTTAAAAACGTACCGGAAATACGTCCGCAAACTCTGTTCTTAATTGTTTTTACGGGAACCTCCTTTCTCGTATGGCTGTTTTTCTTTTCCATCATCCGCTATACCATACCGATTGAAACATTGTTGGCTATCTTATTTACGGCTTCCATGAAAAGTATCCTTCCTTACTTTTCTCGGCAAAAAGCTCTTTTAAAATACATGTTTGCTTTTTTGTGTATTTTTGTTTTTGCCGTTTTGATTGTCACCCCTTTTTCTTCAGAGGAAGGTCAAAAATTATCCCGATTTGACAGTGTTCTGAATTTACCGAAAAATCTCGAAATCAATGACAATTCCCTGATTTACATATTAAACAATCCGGCGTCACATCTGACGGTCGATCTGTTGAAAAAAAATCCGAAAAGCCGAGTTATCGGATTTTCAACATCAGACGAAATTTCCTGGAAAATCGCTCCGGCAGGAATCACCGGATACGGTAAGTTCAAAGAAAAAACGGCAAACATTATTAAGAACCATAAGGGATCAATTATCATGATCGGACATGCGGCTTATCCTATTTTCAAAAACGGTTGCCGTACTTTAAAGGCTATTTCTCTTATACTGGATGAAAAACCCTCGTTTTATTTTGTCTGCTCGGGATCGAAAGAAGACATGGAAAAAATCTTTCCCAACCTGTATATGGGTATTATCGACGAGGAAAAAGCAGATTAGCTCTTGAATACGAAACGAAGCGGAATTACAATGCGCGCATCAAAAATTTTTATGTATGAAAGAAGATAAATTTCATGGTTTCGATTACACTTCCCGACAGCTCCGTGCTGTCATTCGACGGACAGACCAACGGCGCGGACATTGCCGCAAAGATCGGTCCGGGCTTGGCCAAAGCCGCTTTGGCCGTCAAAGTCAACGGTAAATTGCAGGATTTGGCGACACCGATCACAACGGACGCCGAAATCGATTTGATTACGGCGAAGTCACCGGAAGGGTTGGACATTATCCGCCATACATGTTCACACGTCATGGCTCAGG
>JAZNBT010000008.1:0-15559 GCA_045587165.1 Alphaproteobacteria bacterium
AGCAGGAGGATTTTTTTTCCAGAAATCCGCTTGAGCTTTGAATAAACGGACTTGACGGTCGGCGGCGTCTATCACTTTTTCTTCTTTTAAAATTTCAGGCCATGCCGCCGTAACGATTTCCAAAAAAGCCAGCGTTTCCTGCCAATGAGCAGCAAATTCATCGGGGACCAGATTTTTCAATCGGTCAAACGACATGTTTTCTATATAACTTTCATCTAAAAAAGCGGCCAGCGCGTCGGCCAAATGCAGCGCTTTTTCTGTACCTAACGGCTGCGTGCTGCGTTTTTGGATCAGTTTGGTTAATAATAAACGACGCCGCAAAGGATCTATCGCATCGGGCAGATTAATGGCGTCTAAAAGTGACAGTCGCCCCTGAGTTTCTTCCTTTTCAACAGAGGCGAAGGGAATCAGGCGCGGCAATATCAACGGCCGTCCGTTGCTTTGACGTAAAAATGCCTCCTGAACGGTTTTACATGCGCGCCGTGTCGGTAAAAACAGAACGGTTTTCGCCAGTTCGGACGGAGCTGAAACGTACTTGCTCATCAGTTCCGCCGCCAGAGTGTCGGCGAAGGAGAAAACGGGCGCGATCGTAAAGACGTTTTTAACGGTCATGCGGCTGATCCTTCAGCCGTTGTTCCGCTAACGCCAAAGCTTCCGGCGTGCCGACGTGATACCAGTCGCCATCACCGATAACGGCGGCCAATCGTCCTTCTTTTTCTGCCGTATTATACAGCAGATTTAACGAAAACTTTCCATCGGGAGCCTGATCAAAAATACGCGGATTTAAAATCTGAGCGCCGGCATATACAAAGGGAGCTTTTGTTTCTTCCGGTTTTTTACGTCTCGGTCGACCGTTTTCCATAAAATAGTCGCCGCAACCGTCGTGACCGTATATGTGTTCAACCGGCCATAACAACAATAAAATGTCTGTGTTTTTTTCGTCAAAGGCTTCTGCCATTCGTTGCAGAGATGATGTTTCCTCTGTCCATAGAGGGTCGGCGTTTAGAACAAAGAACGGAGCCGTTCCTAATAAAGGCAACGCTTTTTTTACGCCGCCACCTGTTTCCAAAGCATCTTCTTCCGTTGAAAAAGTAAAAGAGATATCCGTTCGTTTTATTAAATTTTCTTTGATCTGATCGCCCAGATAACACACATTGACGACACAGTCTTTGATACCGTAAGCAACCACCTTGTCCGCCATTCGATCGATTAATGTTCTGCCGGATACTTTGATCAGGGGTTTCGGCGTTTCGTCGGTCAGAGAACGCATGCGGGTTCCCCTTCCGGCGGCTAAAATCATCGCTTTGCTTATTTTAACAGACATGTCGGGATTCCTCTGTATTCGGCGGGAACGTTCTTGTCGAACCAGACTTTTAATTTCCCTAAAGCCGGATGTTCCAAAGCTCTTTCCAATAATCGCCACAACCGCGGCAAGTGTTGCAAATAACGGTTCTTTTTATCTCGGACGCACAAGCGGACAAAAATGCCCAGAACTTTTACATGACGCTGTGCAGCCAAAACGGCCCATGATGCCAAAAAGTCTTTCTCATTCGGCAATTTCGCGCCCAGTCCCGTCATGTACCTGTCGCGCATGTCGTTTAATAACTGCGGTTCAATATCTCGGCGGGCGTCTTCCATTAAAGACATGATATCATATGTTATCGTACCGTTCAAAGCATCCTGAAAATCCAATAATCCGCATGCCTGAACACCCTTTCTGTTTTCCAAAAGCAACAGATTGTCTACATGATAATCGCGCAGGACCAATGTGTTAGGAACATTATTGGCAATCGGGAAAACCTCTTCCCACAGCAAAACAAAATCATCAACCGCCGATTTGTCGGTTTCTTTGCCGAAAGCCGCCGGCATAAACCAGTCGGGGAACAACATGACTTCGCGTTTTAAAACCTCCGCGTCGTAACAAGGCAGGCCTTCGGGAATGACGTCCGCTTGATCACGCGAATGTAGATCAATCAATAAGTCGACCGCCAATTCGTACAGTTTTCTTTCGTCTGCGCCGTTTTTTAATAAGCGGGTATAAGTCGAATCGCCGAAATCTTCCAATAAAACAAAACCGTTTTCCGGATCTTGCGCATAGACGTGCGGTACACTGTAACCCAATTCTTCCAATTTTTGATCAATCAATAAAAACGGTCTGACGTTTTCCATCGGTGGTGGAGCGTCCATCAAAACCATGGTTTCCTCTCCGCGTGTCAATCGATCGTAATGCCGAAACGAAGCGTCCGCGGCTAATAGTTTTCTGTCTGCATCATCCCAGGCGTTTTCTTTTAAAAAATGGTTTAAGAGTTTAATGCGTTCCGACATGAATCTATTTCCTCCATTCTGTTTTGCCAGCTTTTGCCGCAGGCCGTTAGGGTTAAAATTCTTTTGTCCGTTCCTTCGGGAGAAGTTCGAAGCTGAATTTCCAAACGATCCCTTGCCAACAGACGTTCGGCACGTTCCGGCCATTCAATCAATGAAACGCCGTCGGTTAAGGCTTCTTCGAATCCGATTTCATAGATTTCCTGCGCCGATTTTAATCGATACAAGTCAAAGTGCCAAACGGTTAAAAAAGGTTCTTTCGATGTATCATAAGTCTGGACCAACGTAAAAGTAGGACTGGGAACGTTTTCGTTTTCAGCTGTTAATGTACGGATGAACGCTCTGGCAAAAACGGTTTTTCCCGCACCTAAATCGCCGGATAATGTTATAACGTCACGCCGCCGTATCAAACCGGCCAGACCGGATGCGAAAGCTTCCAACCGACTGCGTGACAGATCTGCGATAACCAACGAATCAGAAGACATCAAAAATGCTGCTCTTTTTCTTTGTGGAAATCTTTGGCACCTTGATCTTTGATTTTTGCTTTTGAATCTGCTCTTGTTCAACCTGCCATTCCCAAGGCATCTGGAATTGTCCGGCCCATAAACCGCTTCTTGCCTGCTGAGCTTTGGCCTGATAAGGGACATAAACCGGTGTGACGGCAGGTAAAGCAATCGCCCAGCCTTCTTCAACCAAGGCTGCGCCGATGTCAAACGTTCCGACGGAACAGGCCGCCATCAATTCCTGTTGGGCGTTGATATTCATGATTTGGCAGGAAACTTCGTCTTTGCTGACAAAATCACGCAACATGCGTGCCGCGACATAACCGCATTCATACGAACGTCCGCTTTGATCAAGGCAGTTCTGATCAATTAAAGGTGACGCAATGCCGTATAAACGAATTTTGTGCGGTCCGATTCGAAATACGTCACCGCTGACGATCGATTCTATCCTTCCCGTAACGACTTGAGGTATAGGCAATGGTTTCGGACCGGATGAAGGCGGTAAGCCGACCATACTCGCTTCTGCAATCGGGGAGCTTGTTTGTTGCGAAACGGCAACCGGAGCCGCCTCGGGCATCTGAGCCGTCGGTACCGCAGCGACGGTCGCCGCCGCCGGAAGCTGTTGTTGAGCGGCAGACGCGGACGGCTGCGGTTTTCCCATGAATTTTGCCGTTATGTTGTTAACGACATCCGATCCCGAAACAAAAAAGAAAAGAGCGCCGACAACAACTGCCATTAAGATAAAAGTCGTCATGCACCCCAGAACGCGCCATAACCCTTTTCCCAAAAAGAAAAAGCTGAGAATACCGATTAAAATCGCACCGCCGCCGACGGCCATATCCGAAGCGGATCCGCTTTGAAAACACAGGCTGCCGAGATAAGAAGACGCCAGTCCGACGATGAGAAGAGTAAGCCGCAATAACACGTCAGATTCCTTTCTGAAATAAACGAAGTATCTATGCCATTAAAAATAAAGCAGCGGATAAAGTCAAGAATCCGCTGCCGTATTTTTTTTATTGTTTCACTCTAACGCGTATAATCATCGCGTCTGCGCAACCGATGTTGATTTTTGATAAAATCGCTTTGATTGGAACGGTTGGCTCTTTGCTGTTTTTTGATCGCTTCCGCATCGCGTTTTGTGAATGCCTGATTTTTATTTAACCCGCGCAGTTTCCGTAATCTTTCAACGCTGATTTTATTGCCGTTGGCATCTGTAATATACAGATCTCTTTTTGCGGTTTTTTCCAGTTCTTTTTTCCGGCTGCGTTCGATTTTTGCACGAGTCAGGCGGCTTTTGCGTTCGGAAGGCAGCAATTTATGCTTGGATCTTTTTTTACGTTTCGTCGTGCCTTCTAACCCGCGAACGTCTTTTTTCTCTAAGTCCAGAGGTTTCTTTTTGCCCACGTAGCGGTTTGATTCCTGCGCCCGTTTGATATCTTCAACGGAGAGCAGTCCTTTTACTCCCAGCTTGCGTTCCTGATTTAACAAATTTTTACGGACTTCCAGTTTTTCTTCAATTTTGCGAACGTCTTCCCGACGCTGTTTTTCGGATAATGAAACCGGTTTCGGTTGGCGATTTTGTTCCGCCTTTTCCGCATACAGACGATTTTCGGCTTCTTTTGCCGCGCGGGCTGTTCGATATAAAATGTTGTCGTTTTTAACCGTGTTTGAATGTACGCTCTTGTCTTCTGCGGCCCTGCGCTGCTGCCAGACCAAGCTGCTGTTATCAACCAGACGAATGCGTTTTTTCTTGTTTTCTTCCATTTTAAGTGATCCTACTCATCAGAAAAACTGAAATCTTATTACCACATATTCATTATACAACAAAGAAAAGAAAAGAAAAGATTTTTTGGGAAAATTGACAAAAAATGAAAAACAGATATGCGAAAGCTAATGAATTTGAAGGTATATTTGTGTTTTCTTTGTCCCTTTTTTGTCCGAAACGGCTAATGTCCCGCCGTGCATTTCGATAAATCCGCGAATTAAAGATGCGGCAAAGCCGTTTTGTGCGGCAAAGTTAATGGTGTCAGAGTCGTTTTTGACATCCAAAGATTTTTCTTCCAAAGAAATAATCATGTTTTTGTTCTCCGTGTAAACGGATAAAGAAACGGCTCCGTCTTTAAAAGCGGCCGATACGGCATTGTTGATCAGATAAAACAAAACTTGTTTTAAGCGCTTTTTGTCGGCGATCAATGTCGGCAGACCGTCGGGACAATTCAGATTCAGAGTGATGTTTTTATTTTTTGCCTGTTCTTTGACGGTGTTCAAAATGTCGGTCAGTAAAGCCCGAATGTCAACGGAATCCAATTCCAAAACAGCGGAACCCGTTTCGATTAAAGCCAAATCGGCCAAATTGGAAAACAGGATTTTCAATTCTGTCGAGGAATCAAAAATGGTTTGCAAACATGTTTTTTGTTTCCGGCCGAGCCGCTGTCCGGTCTCTTCGGATAATTTTTGAACAGCGTCGCTTAAAGATGACAATTGCGGATTGATTTCACGTCCCAATTGTTCCAAAAAAACGGCTCGCAGCTTTTCCGCTTGAACGGTTGTCTGTTTGAAACGGCTTAACAATGTTTCTTTTTCTTCTGCCAACGATGAGCTTTTTTCTTCTTCCGTCACATCCAGAAATGAAACAAAAATTCCGCCGTCGGGTAAACCGGCCGCGACAAATTCTAAAACTTTTCCGTCCGGTCTTAAAATTTGGAAAATTTCGCCTGTGTGCGAAGTTATGACGCCCAACAATTGATCTTTTAGTGCATCCCAGTTGCTTTCGTTGTCAAAAAACGGTTTTTGTCGTTCGATGATTTCCGCGATTGTCAGTGGCGGGTTGTTAAAATTCGGATCGCTGATTTGCCACAAGGTTAAATACGCCGTGTTCGCCAATCGCAGTCTGCCGTCGCGTCCGAACAGCAAAATGGCTTCGCGCAAGTGATTTACAACGGTATATTGCGTTTCGTTCAATACCGTCATTGACCGTTCCATCGTCAGATGGCCGGTCACGTCTTCATATGTAATTAACAATCCCCCCAACGGATGAGGTGTCAGCATCCGGCGTAAGGTCATGCCGGAAGGCAAATGCAAAATGTCTTCGGTTGCAGCGACCAAAGAGGTAAAGTATTTTATTTCGCGCGTTTTGTAAGCGCTGAAATCCCTGTTTTCGGGTAATCGCCGTTTTTCACGCAGCATGTCCAATAAATGGGAATAGGTCGGAGAACCGTCCAACCATTCGGCTTCCAGATCCCACAAATTCATAAAAGAAGTATTGTAAAACTGCAAACGCATGTCGGCATCGAAAACGGCGATGGCCGTTTTTAAATGTTCTAAAACACCGTTATGGGAATCAATGTGATTTTGCAGACTGTTTTGCAATTCCTGTTCTTGTGTAATATCACGCACAAAGCCGATCGTTCCGTTTTTGGAATATAATTGGGCGGGCAGGGGGATTTCGGAAGCTTCCACCCAACGGCGTTTTCCTTCCATGACGACGAATTCACGGGCTTTCTTTTCTTTTCCGGCGGCACGTGCCGCCGCTGCCAAAACTTTTGCTTCGCGCGGCGATTTTTCGTAGACCAATTCGCTGCCCAACAATACGGCCTGTTCTGATGAAACGGCATGTACGGCTTTGGCATAAGCGGGGTTGCATGCCGCTATTTGCAGTTCTTCGTTGCGCAGCCAGATCGGAAACGGCAAACAGTCGAAAGCTTGTTTGTACAACGTGCTTTCTTTTTCCAGTGCGCGTACTTTTTCGCTTAAAGATACTAGCTTTTTTGTCGTTCCCGTCGTTTCCTGAAGCCACAAAACATCAATGATGTTTTTGTATTTTACGGAACATGTTCTGAAGCCGGAAACAAGAAAGCTTTTTGTTCGCGTCATGTTTTGCAGTTCCAGCGTAAAGGGAAGACCTTCGCCGCGCATTTCATTTAGAGCCGCTCCGAGCATTTCCGCACTGTCCGGCGTGAAATGTTCCAAAAGAGCGTCAAAGGAGGATTCTGTCCCTTGGGACAGATCCATCATAACGGCCAGACGTCTGGAACAATACGTTTCCCGAATAAATCCTATCGGATCGTACATCCATAAATAGTAACCGTCTGGAAAGCTTTCGAGTGTTTCCCTGACGGTGTTCAATTTTTCTTCGGTGAATGAGAGACGTTTATGTTGTTTTAGTAACAGAATGACGGCCGCGATGCAGAATAAGACCCCGGTGCAGCAGATAAACAACAGCGTTTTCGGATAAAAAAATACCGAAATTATCATCTTTGTCAGGATTGTATTAAACGCCGTCATCATTTTTTTAAAATAGCGCGCCTTGTCAAAAACAGCAAAATAAAAATTTGTGTTACAGTTGAAAGGCGTTTTAGGACAGATATCTTTTTTTTAATTGATTTTCCTCGGTGAAACAGAGATTATCTGAAAAGTATCAGTACTATATTTATAAGGAAACAGTTATGGTGAAATTTAGAAGGTCTTCACGTGGCAGGACTGCCGACGGTTCGCCTAATCCGATTGACGTTTATGTCGGCGCTCGAGTGAAAATGCGCAGGACTTTGTTGGGAATGAGTCAGGAAAAATTGGGAGAAGCAATCGGCTTGACGTTTCAACAGGTGCAGAAATACGAACGCGGCTTGAACCGTATCAGTGCCAGCCGTTTATTCGATATCAGTAAAGTTTTGGAAGTGCCTATCGGTTTCTTTTTCGAAGAAATGGACGATCAGGTTGCGGAATTGTCGCCGCGTATGTTGGCCGGCGCTTCCGAATTGGCGGAAGAACCGGTTTTGTTTAATTATGATCCGATGACAAAACGCGAAACGTTGGAATTGGTTCGTTGCTATTATATGATTCCCGATCGTCGTATGGCTAAAAAATTGTTGGATTTAATCAAAGTAATGGCGTCTTCGACGGACGAAGAAGAAAAAAGAGAAGATTGATTCCCATGGCTAAAAATAAAGCGGGCGGTTTTTCCGTCCGCTTTTTTTTGACGGGAGATTTAATAAAAAGATGTTTTCAAAAAACTTCTTCTCCTTTATATCTGGACAGGTCATTTTATATTTTTAAGGACATGAGGAGTACATTTGATGAGAAAAAACTACTTGTTCACGAGTGAATCCGTTTCCGAAGGGCATCCGGATAAAGTCTGCGACAGCATTTCCGATACGTTGCTTGATTTGTTTTTGACCCATGATCCGCAGGCGCGTTCCGCCGTTGAAACGATGGCTTCGACCGATCGCGTGATTATTTGCGGCGAAGCTCGTTTGCCCAAAACCGTTACGCGTGCGATGATGGAAGACGCCGTTCGTCAATGTATCAAAGATATCGGTTATGAACAAAAGGGGTTTGATTGGCAGACTGTTGATGTTCAGAATTTTATCCACAAACAGTCCGGAGATATCGCCCGCGGTGTCGATGAAAACGAAAACAAAGAAGAAGGCGCCGGTGATCAGGGGATTATTTTCGGATACGCCACAAATGAATTGGATGGTGCGGAATATTCGCCCGCAACGTTGTTTTTGTCTCATGCCATTTTAAAAGAGTTGGCTCGTTTGCGTCATGCGGGTGAAATCAAATGGTTGCGCCCCGATGCCAAGAGCCAGGTGACTCTGCGTTATGAAAACGGAAGGCCGGTCGCCGTCGATACGGTGGTTGTTTCCACCCAGCACACCGATGAGGTTCCTTATGACGAAATTCGCGAAACGGTACGTCGGGTTGTTCATCAGGTGTTGCCGAACGGATGGACGGTCGACGATCGGAAATTCTATGTCAATCCGACGGGGCGCTTTGTCATCGGCGGTCCGGACGGTGATACCGGATTGACGGGACGCAAGATCATAGTCGATACGTACGGCGGCGCGGTGGCTCACGGCGGCGGCGCTTTTTCAGGCAAGGATCCGACCAAAGTCGACCGGTCGGCCGCATACGCGACGCGTTATCTGGCAAAGAATATCGTCGCCGCGGGATTGGCCGACAAGGCAATGATCCAGTTGGCTTACGCTATCGGTGTCGCTCAGCCTTTGGCCGTATATTTGGATACGTTCGGGACATGCAAAGTCGATGAAGACAAACTGGAAAAAATTCTGCCCGAGGTTATGGATTTGACGCCGCGCGGCATTCGGACGCATTTAAAACTGAACCGGCCGATCTATCTGTCAACGTCCCGTTACGGTCATTTCGGCCGTACGCCCGATGTCGACGGCGCTTTCCCATGGGAAAAAACGGATCTGGTCGATCAGTTGAAATCGGCGTTTTAATTAAAGGAAACAACAGGATATGGAAAAAGGAAAAGTCAGGGAGTATCAATTTTACGGCCGCCGCAAAGGAAAAAAGATCAAACCTTCACGTGAAGTGCTGCTTGATTCTTTTTTGCCCAAAGTTCGATTGCCGGATATGGCGGATCGTCAGAACGTCGATCCGGTTTCCTGTTTTCCCGTTCCCGTTCGTTCCGTTTGGTTGGAAGTCGGTTTCGGCGGAGGGGAGCATTTGGCGCAACAGGCGTTGAATCATCCCGATACGGGTTTCATCGGTGCCGAAGTGTTCTTAAACGGTATTACCAGTCTTTTGACACATTTGACGGGAATGGAGCACCGCGGTGACGTCGATGAAAATGTTTCGTTGGCTGAAGGACGAACGGATAATGTTCGTGTTTATGATAATGACGTGCGCGACATTTTACCGCGTTTCAAAGACGGAACTTTTGAACGGATTTATGTGTTGTTTCCCGATCCGTGGCCGAAAAGACGTCATGCCGACCGGCGTTTTATCGGACCTAAAAATCTGCCCGTTTTGGCACGTTTGTTAAAGTCGGGCGGGGAATTGCGAGTGGCAAGCGACGATATGACGTATATCCGTTGGTCTTTGGAGCATCTGATGCGGTCTGCGGATTTCGAATGGACGGCGCGGACGGCTGACGATTGGCGCAAACCGCCGTCGGATTGGGTGAATACGCGTTATGAGTTAAAAGCGTTGGCAAAAGGCAGGAAGCCGGTTTATTTGATTTTTAAACGGAAGTGAACAAATGCGGATTTCAGTGAAAACATCGCCGTCGGAACGTGAGTTTTTTATCAAAGGCGAATTCAACGCGCAGGATAAAGATCGCTTTTTCGATGTTTTTGTGCAGATACGGTCAATGACCGAAAGTTGTCTGGTTTTTAATTTGTCGCAATGCTCTTTTATTGATTCGGCGGCAATGGGAATGTTGGTCGTTGCATGTGAAGAAGCTGCAAAAAGAAATGCCGCCCGCGTTATCCGGTCGGCGCCTTCAGTGATCAAAGACGTACTGGTTTCCTCCGGATTCGAAAAATTTTATTATTTTCAATAATTCGGATAAAAAAGGCTTGCCTGATTTTAACGGGTCTGCTATCTATGGAACATACATTCTTATAGTTTCTATGAGGGTGGGCTTTAAAAGCCCGCTTTTTTTTATGGTAAGAACCGGAGGATAAATGGCTTTGAATGAAACGTTAAACGGATTGATCGAACCGATTTGCGAACAAATGGGATATGATCTGGTTCGTTTGCAGCTGCAGGGCGGCAATTCGCGCAAGGTTTTGCAGATTATGGCGGAACGCAAGGATCGTCGGGCTATGACCGTTGACGATTGTGCCGATTTAAGCCGTGCGATTTCTCCGGTGTTGGATGAACATGATCCGATTGAAGACAACTATACGCTGGAAGTCAGTTCCCCCGGAATTGACAGACCGTTGATCAAGTTGGCCGATTTCGATCGGTTCAAAGGATTTGAGGCAAAAATCGAGTGTCTGGTTTTGTTGAACGGCAGGAAACGTTTTTCCGGTCGTTTGCTGGGCGTTGACGGTTCGGACGTTGTTTTAACGTTTGACGGCGCCGATGTTCGGATTCCGTTTGATCAAATCGCAAAAGCGAAGTTGATGTTGACGGACGAATTGTTGGCGGCGTTTGCTTCGCAGTCAGATGAGGAATAAAAAGGAAATAAACCAATGGAAAATACGGCAGCTTTACCGCGTCCGGAATTGTTGCAGGTGGCAGATGCGGTCGCCCGTGACAAAGGCATTGACAGGGATGAAGTTTTGAGCGCTATGGAATTTGCGATTCAAAAGGCGGGGCGTTCCAAATTCGGATTGGAACACGATATTCGCGCAACAATCAGTCGTAAAGACGGCGCAATTACAATGGCGCGCTATATCGAAGTTGTTCCGGATGATGCGGAAATCGAAAATGAAGCGACGCAAATTAAGGAAACGAAAGCGCGTAAAAAAGACGCTTCTTTGAAAGTCGGCGACTTTATCGTCGATCCGTTGCCTCCGATTGATTTCGGTCGTATTGCGGCACAGACGGCAAAGCAGGTGATTGTGCAGAAAGTCCGCGATGCCGAACGTGTTCGCCAGTATAATGAATACAAAGACCGTGTCGGTGAAATCATTAACGGAATTGTCAAACGTGTTGAAACCGGCAATATCATTGTCGATATGGGACGTGCCGAAGCCGTGTTGCGTTGGGATGAATTGATTCCTCGCGAACAATTTCATAACGGCGATCGGATTCGCGCTTATTTGATGGATGTCCGTCAGGAAGTTCGCGGTCCGCAAATTTTCTTGTCCCGCACGCATCCGCAATTCATGGCAAAATTGTTTACGCAGGAAGTGCCGGAAATTTATGACGGTACGATTGAAGTTAAGGCTGTCGCTCGTGACCCCGGGTCTCGTGCAAAAATGGCCGTGACGGCAACGGATTCTTCGATTGATCCGGTTGGAGCATGTGTCGGTATGCGCGGTGTGCGTGTTCAGGCGGTCGTAACCGAATTGCAGGGTGAAAAGGTCGATATTATCCAGTGGTCGCCGGATCCTGCCGTCTTTATTGTTAATGCTTTGGCTCCTGCCGAAGTCGTTAAGGTTGTTTTGGATGAAGAGGCTCACAGAATCGAAGTCGTCGTGCCGGATGATCAGTTGTCTTTGGCGATCGGTCGTCGCGGTCAGAACGTTCGTTTGGCTTCTCAGCTGACCGGTTGGTATATTGATATTCTGACCGAAGCCGAAGAATCCGAACGCCGTCAAAGTGAAGTCAAAGTTCGTACGCAGTTGTTTATGGACGCTTTGGATGTTGACGATGTTATTGCGCATTTGCTGGTCGCGGAAGGTTTTTCATCCGTCGGTGAAGTCGCTTTTGTTCCGTTGAGCGATATTACGTCAATTGAAGGCTTTGACGAAGAAATCGCCGCCGAATTGCAGAATCGCGCAAAAGCGCATGTTGAAAAGCAGAATGCGGAATTTGCCGTTCGCAGCAAGGAACTGGGCGTTGACGAAAGCTTGATCGGTCACGAAGGTCTGGAACAGGGCATGATTGTCAAATTGGCGGAAAACGGCGTTAAAACGCTGGATGATTTTGCCGATTTGGCCAGTGACGAACTGTTGGAATATCTGGGTGAAAATGCGATGACGGCTCATGATGCCGACGCTTTGATCATGAAAGCGCGCGAAAAGCTGGGTTGGTTTGCCGATGACGGTGAAAAAGCCTAGTAAAATCAAACAAAAAAAACGCTGGCGGGGGAGACCGTCCCCCGACGGCGTGTCGCACAAAAAGAATGAAACGGTGCGTCGGTGTCTGGTGACACGAGAAACCTTGCCGATGGATCGTTTGATACGTTTTTGTGTGTCGCCCGATCATGCTCTTGTTCCGGATTTGGCGCACAAGTTGCCGGGACGGGGTATGTGGGTAACGGCGGACAGGGATTTGATCGAAACGGCCTGTGCGAAAGGTTTGTTTTCCAAAGCCGCTCATGTCAAAGTGACTTATCCCGCGGATATGGACGCATTGATAACGATGCTGTTTGTCAAGCGTTTGCAATCTCTGTTGGGGTTGGCTAAAAAAGCGGGGTTGGTTGTGACGGGATTTGAAAAAGTCGCCGAATCCTTGCGAAAAAAACAGGTCGTCTGTTGGGTGGAAGCCGTTGACGCTGCTTCGGACGGATATGAAAAATTGGTTCGTTTGCGGGGGGGAATACCGCTGATTCAGGTTTTGACGGCGGATCAGACGGTCGAGGCGTTCGGAACCGGTATGTGTGTGCATACGGCTTTGAAATCCGGCGGTGCGGCTGATTTATTTGTTGCAGAAGCACGGCGTTTTGCGGCATATTGCAAAAATGAACTCTTTAAGGTGTAAAAAGGCTGGTTGATTTATGACAGACTCAAACGATAAAACAGAAAAGGCTCCTTTGACTCTTTCTCGACCCAAATTGGGCTTGAAAAAAACCGTTGATGCTAATCGGGTTCAGCAAAGTCTAGGGACCGGACGCTCCCGTTCCGTTCAGGTCGAAGTGCGTAAAAAACGCTCTTTTGTTACGGATGCTCACGGCAACATTCAAGGCGTGAAAGAAGAAACAAACGCTACCGAATTGCTGGACAGCGAAAAAGCTCATCGTTTAAAAGTTTTAAAGGATGCGATCAAAGCCGACGAAGAAAATCGCATTAAAGCTGAAGAAGAAGCCAGAATCCGCGCCGAAGAAGAAGCCAAACGCGCCGCCGAAGAGGCTGAGCGCAAGGCAAAAGAAGAGGCCGAACAAAAACGCCGTGAAGCCGAAAAACCTGTCAAAGAAGTGCCGTCGACTTCTGTCGCAACAGTAAAAAAAGAGGAACATAAAAAAACGTTCGCCGATAAAAAAACTGTTGCCGCTCAACCCGCTTTATCGCCCGAAGATGCCGAAGCCGCTGAAAATCATCGCATGAAAACCAGCTTTAAGCGTCGTGAAATGCGTGACGATGACAGCCGTTTCCGTTCCAAACGCGGCGGCGGTGAAGATAAATGGCGCGGCGGTCGTATCAATATGTCCGCTTTGATGCGCGGCGATGATGAAGAAGGTCGCGGTCGTTCTCTGGCTTCCATTAAACGAGCTCGTGAAAAAGAGCGTCAGAAAATGTCCGGATCGGCAAAGCCCGCCGAAAAGGTTTACCGCGAAGTCGTTATTCCCGAAACGATTACGGTTCAGGAATTGGCCGCCCGTATGAGCGAACGCGGCGCCGATGTCGTTAAACAGTTGATGAAAATGGGCGTTATGGCAACGATTACGCAAACGATTGATGCCGATATCGCTCAGATTATCGTCGAAGAAATGGGGCACAAGGCAAAACGCGTCAATGAAGCCGATGTTGAAGACAATTTGCGTGACGCTCCCGATCCCGAAGAATTGAAACTGCCGCGTCCGCCCGTCGTAACGGTTATGGGACACGTGGACCATGGTAAAACGTCTTTGTTGGATAATTTGCGTTCGACCGACGTTGCCGCACACGAAGCAGGCGGTATTACCCAACATATCGGTGCTTATCAGATTACGTTGGAAAACGGTCAGAAGGTCACCTTTATCGATACGCCGGGGCATGCCGCGTTTACGGAAATGCGCGCTCGCGGGGCAAAAGTTACGGACGTCGTCGTTTTGGTCGTTGCCGCCAACGACGGTATCATGCCGCAGACAATCGAAGCGATTACGCATGCCAAAGCTGCCGGCGTTCCTATTGTTGTCGCGATTAATAAAATCGATGTTCAGGGGGCTGATCCCGATAAGGTCCGTACGGATTTATTGTCGCACGAAGTCGTCGTCGAAAGCATGGGCGGCGATGTTTTGGCTGTCGAAGTTTCCGCTAAGAAACGGATGAATCTGGATAAATTGGTTGAAGCCATTTTGCTGCAGTCCGAAATTCTGGATTTGAAAGCCAATCCGAACCATACGGCGGAAGGAGCGATCATTGAAGCCAAGATGGAGAAAGGCCGCGGTTCCGTGGCAACCGTTTTGGTTCAACGCGGTACGTTGCGTCAGGGTGACATCTTTGTCGCCGGTAAAGACTGGGGACGTGTCCGCGCAATGGTTGACGAACGCGGTCAGCGCGTGACGGAAGCCGGTCCGTCTTTCCCCGTTGAAGTGTTGGGCTTCCAATCCACGCCGTCCGCCGGTGACGATTTCATCGTTGTCAATGATGAAGATCGTGCCCGTGAAGTCGCGGCGTATCGTCAGCGCAAAGAACGCGAAGCTTTACAGGTGCGTTCGACACGTTCCGCCATGGAACAGATGTTTGACAAGATCAAAGCCGGCGAAGCCAAAGAACTGCCGATCGTGATCAAGGCGGACGTTCAAGGTTCCGTTGAGGCTTTGACCGCCACGTTGAATAAGATTTCGACTGAAAAGGCCAAAGTCCGCATTCTGCATGCGGCTGTCGGGGCGATTAACGAATCCGACATTACGTTGGCCAAAGCGTCCAGCGCTTTGATTATCGGCTTTAACGTTCGCGCGAATACGTTGGCGCGTACGGCTGCGAAACGCGACGGGATTGAAATTCGTTATCATTCCATTATCTATAACGTGGTGGATGATATTCACGCCGCTTTGGAAGGTATGTTGGCGCCCGAATTGAAAGAAAAGATTCTGGGTTATGCCAAAATTCGCGAAGTCTACAATATTTCCAAGGTCGGCAAAGTCGCCGGCTGTATGGTCAAGGAAGGCATCATGAAACGCGGCGCTCATGTTCGTTTGTTGCGTTCGAACGTTGTTTATCATGACGGCATGATGGCTGCTTTGAAACGTTTCAAAGATGACGTGAAGGAAGTCCGCGAAGGTTATGAATGCGGTATGAGCTTTGAAAACTTCAACGATATTCAGGTTGACGATACGGTCGAATGCTACGAAATCGAAGAAGTCGCCGCAAAGCTTGAAGAAGTCAAACTCTAAAAAAGGGGGCTTTGATGCGTTCCAATTCAAAACCGGTGACTCAGCGGCAATTGCG
>JAZNBT010000009.1:0-1963 GCA_045587165.1 Alphaproteobacteria bacterium
ACGAATGGCTTGTCCCGTCGGGCCGAATTTTTCCGTCAGATCGTCCCATCGGATCGGTTTGGCCGGAAATCCGTCGGCTAATTTACCCGAAACGGCGGAAACGCAGACGGATCCGTTTTTTTCTTTTTTGCCGATCCAGACCAAAGGGCATCCCAGCAATTCGACGATTTTTTCGCATAAGAACAAACAAAACTGTTCCCGCGTCTGACCGCGCAAGACGCGGCGCAACGTTGCGTGCAGCATGGCATCCATGCTTTCGGACATCTGACGTCTGGAAATGTCTCGCAATTGGCAAATATATCCCTGCCCGCACGGCATCAGAACAACTTCCACCGGAAATTCGACATCGTTCTTTTTTAAACCGACGGTTTCGATTGTGTTTGACAAATCAGAGGAAGAACGCAAGGGCTCCAAGGCGCCGAAAGCAACATCATTATGATCGCAATCAGGTAAAACAAACTGTATCTGCTTGCCGATCAATTCGTCATTTTCATAACCGAACAGGCGATGAGCAGTTGCGTTTGCCGTTGTAATTTTGCCGTTTTTATCAAGCTCAACAACAGCACTTAAGTTGTTTTTTAACAGCGATACCAGTTTTTGCTCCTACTTTTAAAAGGTTGGATAACAAAAAAGTTATTTACCGTTTATAACTGATAGCAGATAAAAATCAAAGAAAATTTAACAAAATCCTTGAAAAAAGATACCCCGTTTGTTTTAAGCGTTGATTTTTAGATATTGTCGCTGTAAAAAATAACATCTGAAAGCTTGTATTGACTAAGGGTATAATATGTCTAAAAGTTCTATTGCCGGTTTCTTATTGGGATGGTTAATCATTTTCGTAACGATCCGCCTGTCTACGGACAATATATTGATGTTCTGGGATTTTCCCAGCTTTCTTTTGGTGTTAATCGGTCCCTATTTCGCGATGTTGATGGGATATGACGCATCCGACGTCAACTTGGCAAATAAAAAACTCTTGTCAATTTTCAAGATTTATAAAGATACGACCATTTCTTACAAAGACGAAGTCGGGCGTTTCGTTCGTTGGGCTTACGTCACTCAGAAAAACGGATTGCAAGGCTTGGAAAACGAAGCCTTGACGTCAGTAGGAGAAGATGATCCGTTCTTAAAATACGGCGTTGAATTGGTCATTTCCGGATATACTGGCAATGAAGTTCGCGAGATTTTAAAAGAAGCCGCATTCAGTGCGTATCAACGTTCCAGCACCCCCGTTGATGTGTTAAACAACATCGGCGCAAACGGTCCGGCATTCGGTATGGCGGGAACTCTGATCGGTCTGGTCGTCATGTTGGGAAACATGGGAGCCGACCCCGCCGCTATCGGTACCGGTATGGCGGTGGCGTTGATCACGACGTTCTACGGGGTTTTAGCCGCTCGCTTGATTTATTTGCCGGCAGGCATCAGATTGGGCGCCCGATCCGACGCGACGTTGTTTCGAAATATGTTAATTACGGAAAGTTTGGTTTTATTGGCTGAACGTAAAAGTCCCCGTTATATCCAAGACAAATTGAATGCCTATGTCGATCCGGCGCAACATTTCCTGATCGACCGCGATATGCAACGTTAAAAAGGAAAAACGCCATGTCTATGCCGCCAAAGAAAAAAGAAGTTAATTCAGACGAATGGATGAACACGTACGGCGACTGCGTAACGTTGCTGTTGTGCTTTTTCGTGATGTTGCTGGCTGCATCGAAAATGGATACCGTCATGTTTGAACAAATCCGAACGGGTATGTCACGCGAATTTATGGACAAGCCTGTCGATCAACCGATTGCTTTGTTGCGTGCGGATTTGGATGATGATTTAAAAGCTCTTGAAATGGAATCCGTGGCGGCTTTGGGCAGCGACCATATCGGCTTGATTTTGGATTTGGAAGCCGATACTTTTTTCGATGCGGGATCCGCGACATTAAAAGCGGCTGCCATTCCCGTGTTGCGTCGTT
>JAZNBT010000010.1:0-7270 GCA_045587165.1 Alphaproteobacteria bacterium
CACGATTTAATCAACGTTCTGCGCACGACAAAACTGGGAACGGAATTATTGCAAGACGCAGAACGGGCCGGCATTCAAATTCAGTCAGACGTATTACGATCTGCTCACGGCTGTTACTGTTCTGAAGAAAAAATCGTCCGTATCAATGCAGGCGACTCCTTTAACCGTCAGGTTGTAACTTTGGCGCATGAATTGCGCCACGCCCAACAATACCAAAAAGGCCTTCAATTGGACGCATTTTTGGACGCTCCCAAAGATTATCTGCATTCCCAATGGGCCATTGAAGCGGATGCAAATGTCGTATCCTGCATGGTTGCGTGGGATTTAAACCGACAAGGCAATTCAAAACCGATGCAGGCTTATGCCGAAGAAAACGACCACATTTTTCTGCCGTTTGCAAAAGAGGCGGAAAAAGGCGGCATCGAAACGGGGACGGCGCAAAAAGCCGCTTTTTACGGCTGGTTTACGGACATGCGCGTGCGCTCGGCGTATGAGAAGAACTATCTGCGCAACTTCGATATTAAAAATCGCCGGTCAACAATACAAGAACGCAAAAACGCATTGCAGCGATCCACCGATGTAACGGAAAACGTTGCAAAAATATGCCTGACGGACAACAAACCATATTTGTCAAAACAAGAAACAAAGGAATTTTTCGCCCGACCGGAAATGAATATGGTACAGCATGACACTTATTGGGCGATTTTTCGCCATTTACGCGACGCCAAAGGATACGGGTTTATGGCAAAACCGGAAGACGTCATGGCAAAAGAAGGCTATTTAACCATTCGTGAATCATATTATGATCTGCCGCGAAAATCGCCGAAACAATCTCGGGAAGAAACCAAGGCGAAAATCTCGGCAAAAAAAGAACAAAAACCTTTGTCATATTTGACGGCGGCAATGATCGCCAAGAAAAAAAACGGATTGGGAAAATAGCAAAAAAGTCCCTTTACGGACACCCGCCGTTCGGCATTCATCCGAACCGGAGCGGATTTTTTTCTTTTTTCGCCGAAAAAGAGATTTTTAGCTTGTTTTTTTATCTGTTCTTCGCTATCTTGACGTGGAACAGATAATGTTGTGTTTATCGGGGATTTTCCCCAACTATCAAATAAAGGATGTGATTTTTATGGTACAGGTTATTGTACGTGACAACAATGTTGATCAGGCTTTGAAAGCTTTAAAAAAGAAAATGCAGCGCGAAGGCGTTTTTCGTGAAATGAAACTGCGCCGCAATTTCGAAAAGCCGTCTGAAAAGAAAGCCCGAGAAAAGGCTGAAGCTGTTCGTCGTGCTCGTAAACTGGAACGCAAGCGTTTAGAACGCGACGGTTTCTAGTCGATCGCACAAAAAATATAAAGCCCTCGCCCCAAGCGAGGGTTTTTTATCGAATAAAAGGCCGATGAATAAAAAACTTTCAGAAAGCGGCTTTTATTGCGTATTTTGTCAACATTTCCCAAAAAGAGCAACTCTGTCTTTTGTTCAGACATGAATCGTTTTATAAAAAATTTATAACCGACATTCAAAAATCCTGATATAAAAGATATCTGACAGAAAGGGAAAAAAATATGAAAAATTTTTTGATCTTCTTATTAATTGCTATCGCAGGATGCTCGGACATGTCCGTTCAGGAAATCGATCCGTCAAAAATAAAGCAAAACGACCTTATTTTAGACGTCCGTACCGAATCAGAACATCAAGAAACATCTCTGGATCAAAAACATTGGCTGGTTCCTCTTGACAAACTAGATGCCGAAAAATTTATCCGCGAACATGATTTGGACGGTTCAAAACCGTTGTATCTGCTTTGCCGATCAGGCCGCCGAGCAGTTGAAGCCGCAAAAAAATTTAAAACAGCCGGATTTAACAACGCAATCGTGATCCAAGGAGGCATCACCGCAGCTGAAAAAGCGGGATTAAAACTGAAAAAACGGCATTAAACTCCTCTTTTTTATTTTTTGTCGATTTTTTTCGAAATTTTCGACTATTTCTTGACTCCGCTTTACAATCCATGTTATAAATGAAAATAATATCTAAGGGGGATTCCATGGATAAAACGGCATCAAACGAAAAAACGCAGAAAAAAAACAAAAATTCCGATAAAAAAGCGGAAGAAATCAAAGTAACCGGCCAGCTTGCCGCAGCTTTGAAACGCGAATGGGAAGAACTGGCCAAAAGACAGGAACAGCGCGGTATAAAGGTCAGCTCCAAAAACAAAATTCGTTCCGTATCACTGACAAAAAATCAACACGGGAAAATATCCGTTCGTGTAAACATGGAAAACGGTGCGCGTCTGTTTGATAATGCCAAAGAACATAATGTCGATAAATTCAAGGCAAGAGCCGAAAGCGTATACCGCCGTTCAAAAATTGAAGAACTGCTAAAGAAAATCAAAGAATACGGTTACGCCGCCGTTGAAGGTGAAATCCCCGCGGAATTAAAAGAAGCCGTTTTAAAAAGCATGGAAAAAGCCAACATTTCGACGTCCTATAAAGGGGAAAAAGCCGAAGCCGAAGCGGCCAGACAGGCAGCACAAAATGCAGCTAAATTTGCCGACAATGCATTAAATGCGGCCATAAATTTCCCTTCACGCCCGGCAACGCCTAACATGCAAGCCGCCTATGACGGCGGACGGCTGAAATATCCTTCATTACCGACGTATTTGTCTCAAGAAGCTTTGGATTTCTTTGCGGCACATGAATATGAAAAGCATAAAGCAATCGCAAATATTCTTGCCGAACCGATGTTTAAAAACGCATATGTGGAACATTCTCGTCTGGGCTCTCCTGCTGTAACATTACGGCGTGAAATACCGGATGCCAACGGCATGCCGAGAACTGTACTCGATAAAGGTTCCTTAGACCGCAAAAGAGAAACGTCGGCCAGAAATGATGCGTTGATATATCTTCTCACGAAAGATCCCGCCTCATTAACAGAAGCTGAAAAGAATGCTTTAAACGCCATAAAAGAAAAAATCATCAAAAAAGATCATTTATCCAAAGACTGCTCGGACAAAGAGTGGAAAGAGCTCGCATTACACCGCATTAGCTCCAAAGGCTTTGAAGGAGAGCTTGCGCCTATTATGAAACAACTTCAAAAAGAGCCAACGTCTCCGGAAATGAAAGCTTTATTAGCTAATTTAGACGCTCAAATGAAAAAAGATGCCGAAGAAAGAAAACAGAAAGAACGGCTCAACAAAATAGAGCAAATAAAATGCGCTTTATCCAACGAAACCGGATTAACAAAAGAAGGGGAAAATTTAAAAAAAGCCCTTCTTGACGCAGGAATAACCTTGGAAGATATGAGAAAGCCTGACGGTAACGAAAAGATAGAAGCATTGTTAAAACGAAACGGATTGTTTCAACAAAGCGACGGCACTTATGCCGCGACATGTTTGCAAGCCGATAAAGATCGAAAAGATCAGTCAAAGAAAGAAGCTTATGACAAAGCATTAGAAGCTCTCAGCGGAAAATCTTCCGAGGAGATTACTTATCAATATCTTTTAGATACCAGCAGAAACAATAAAAAAATAAAACTTCCGCCGGAAACCGCCTTTAAATTGAATTTCACAAAAATGTTTGTGAAGCAATTTATCGATAAAACCAAACTGCCAGGAAACAGCATCGTCATAGATGAAGCAAGCAGTGAATTTATAAACAAACTATGGGAAGAAAATAAAGGAAGAGATCCTTATGCCGTCTTTAAAGAATGTTTTCCGGACGGTCTCGGCCAAGCACAAAACTTGGTGAAAAGTGACGTCAATCAAAAAATAACTTTATCAAAAATAATTGAATCAACTGATGCGGTTCAACGTTTGGAGTCTTTCAAGAAAGCCGTACCTTCTATTGAAGCAAAAGAAACAGTACCCCGAATGTCCTCTGCACCGAAAGAGCAAAAAGTGGCGGATAAAGCACAGAAAGAAGCATTGTTGGATCCGAACAATGCCGTTTCTGCTGAAAAGATCAGACAAGCCAAGGCTGTTTTGGGAAAAAAGGCCAAAGGTGAACCCCTGACCGAAAAAGAACAAAATTTATTGGTTTTTACTCATAAAACATTCAAAAATGTTTCCGATCTGAAACCGACGGATTTGGATGATCCGAAATATAAAAAACAATTGTCGGAATTACTGAAATGCAAAAAACATTATTCCAATTTACCGAAAGAAAAAGAGGTTTCATCTCAACAAGTCGCGAACAATCAGCCTAAAAAAGAAGGAAAACAACAGCCTGTTGCGACTTCACAGCCGAAACAGCAAACACAATCAAATGAAACTGAAGCGGAACGCGTTAAAAACAGAATCAAAGAAAATATGCTAGCTTATAAGGCATCTTCTGAAAAGATTGTCGCGCATGCAGAACAAAAAACAGGAAAAGTCGGGTTGCAGCAAAAATTGCAGCAAGACGCTAAAAATCCGAATACTTCTTCTCGACAGCAAGCTCCCTCACCTGCTGTTCAAGCAGCTTTATTGAAAAAGAAAGAGGGACTGGTTCGATAATTTTTCATAAACTTTAAAACGCCGATACATTTACAGATATCGGCGTTTTTTTTATATAAAAAATCGGGCCGCAAATTTGCGACCCGTTGAAAATAAAACCGAACGGATTAACGCTTGGAGAACTGATAGCTGCGGCGAGCCTTGGCTTTACCGTATTTTTTACGTTCAACAACACGCGGATCGCGGGTCAAAAAACCGGCACGTTTCAAAGCTGTATGCAATTCCGGTTCAAAATTGTCCAAGCAACGGCTCAATCCGTGACGGACAGCACCGGCCTGACCGGACAAACCGCCGCCGGTCACCGTAACGACAACATCAAACTGACCGACGCGATTGGTTACTTCAAACGGCTGATTGATAATCATACGCAAAACAGGACGCGTAAAATATTTTTCAATATCAATACCGTTGATCGTCATTTTACCGGATCCCAACTTAATCCAAACGCGGGCGCTGGCATCTTTACGACGACCCGTTGCATATGCACGGCCGAATTTATCCTTTTTCGGTTCACGAACGGCAGCCTGTTCAACAACAGCTGCGGTTTCCATTTCTTTCTTCAAATCTTCCAAACCAGCCATGGATTAATTCCTCTTGTTTTTCGGGTTCAAAGCAGCAACATCCAAGACTTCCGGATTCTGAGCTGCATGCGGATGTTCGGGGCCGGCATAAACACGCAGATTTGTCATCTGCTTGCGGCCTAACGGATTACGCGTAATCATGCGTTCGACAGCTTTGATGATGACGCGTTCGGGATGATCGCCGGAAATAACCTTGCCGGCAGTCACGCCTTTGATCCCGCCGGGATGACCGGTATGACGATAGTACACTTTGTCTTCCAGTTTATTTCCTGTCAGGTGTACTTTTTCCGCGTTGATAATGACGACATAGTCACCACAATCGACATGCGGTGTAAAACAGGTTTTATGCTTGCCGCGCAAAATTTTGGCGACAATGCTGGCCAAACGTCCCAAGACCAAATCTTCGGCATCAATCAGATACCATTTCTTTTGGACTTCAGACGGCTTAACGGATAAGGTCTGCATTTAGTTTTATTCCTTACAATTACAGTTAAAAAACTGAAGCTAAGGTATAACGACGCACAAAATATGTCAACATTTTTTACACAAATAAAACGCAATAAAATCAATATGTTATAACAATGGTATTATTTTACCTACACAAAAAGTATTATACGGAGCGACTTTTGAAACAAATATAAAAAAAAGAAAAATCATTTCTTTCCTCTTTATGATCACGTATACTGATAACTCATTATAAATCAGGAGAAATTTTATGCCTTTAAACATTGCCGTATTGATCCCCTGCTACAACGAAGAAAAAACCGTAGCTTCCGTCGTTGAACTGGCGAAAAAAACTTTACCCGAAGCGAACGTTTATGTTTACGATAACAATTCAACGGACGACACAGCTAAAATCGCATTACAGGCCGGAGCAATCGTACGTAAAGTTTCTCAACAGGGAAAAGGAATCGTCGTTCGCCGCATGTTTGCAGATATTGATGCAGATGTTTACGTTATGACCGACGGAGACATGACATACGATCTGACGGCGGTTCCGCATTTAATCGATCTTTTAATATCAGAACAAAAAGACATGGTCGTAGGCGCTCGCCAAGAACAGGAAAAAGAGGCTTACCCGCTGTTCCACAGATTTGGAAACGCGCTTTTAACGGGAATTGTACGGATTTTATTCGGTATAAAACAAACAGACATGCTTTCAGGTTTGCGCGTTTTTTCAAAAAGGTTTGTAAAAACGTTTACGGCTCGTTCAAACGGTTTTGAAATCGAAACGGAATTAAACGTTTTTACGGTTATGAACCGCCTGCCCTTTGCCGAAGCAGAAACAAAATATTTTGCCAGACCTGAAGGATCTTTCAGAAAACTGTCCACAATCAAAGACGGGTTTAAAATTTTATTTATGATTTTGCGTCTGCTGCGTTCGGAACGCCCGATGTTGTTTTATTTTTCCTTGGCTATTGTTTTTGCGGCTTTGATGATGTCTGCAACGTATGTATGTTATATGGAAGCACTGCCCTACTGCCCTGAAGCTTTATTCTGTTTCTTGTTGTTTTGCCTGTGCGTATTCTGCGGAATTTTATTTGACGGTCAGCTGAAAACTCGCCGAGAAATCACCAGATTGTCTTATATGTCTTATCCTTTTCCGGACAAACAGGATTAAATATTGATTTTTGAAACGATATACGACATAGTTTGAACCATGAATACACAGAACGAAATAAATTCCGGTGCCTTTTCCGCAGAGTTTCCTTTTGATAAAGAAAGGGATATCCCTTTCGGTGTTCCCATTCATATTGAATTGGACGATAACGGAGGGGTTGTCGAACTGCGTTCTTTTTACGAAGCGGGCCTTTTTGCCGCAAGCGAACTGAAAGCGTGGCATGACATTATCGGAACGGAAACGTCGGACAAGCCGTTTATTCAAAAAATCATTGATTTTCAGCTGCAGACTCCGCGTTCGATTTTAGAAGCGGCCAAAGCCGTTATGAATACGGAAATCAGTGCGGCCGAAGGCTTTACGATCATTCGTAAAGATTTAAATGCTTATTTAGGGTTTAAGTGTATTCATTCTCAAGGAACGTTGGGACAAATGGCAACAATCATGTATCGTTACGAACCGATGCTGATGGGATTGTTGGCCGGTGCGACAGGAGCTGCATCTTTGTCCGACGCTGCCGGTTTCGGAACATCCGCGGATGCGGAAAGTAAGTCGGAGGCCAAGCGGTCTTAGGAAGA
>JAZNBT010000011.1:0-4268 GCA_045587165.1 Alphaproteobacteria bacterium
ATCCGTTGATTTGAGCATTCACGCCGACGACCAACACACGACAACGAATATCCCCTTCAATCCGACCGTCAATGTGCAATTCCCCTTCGCTGATCAGATCTCCCGTAATCGTCAAATCGGAACTGATAATAGACGGAGAAGCCGGACGTCTGTCATTATTGTTCGCTTTTGTTTCGATATTATTCTTAACCTTTGAAAACATTTTTTTTCGCCTTAATAAATTTCATGGGATCAACGGCGTGCCCTCTGACGCGAATTTCATAATGCAAATGCGGCCCTGTGCTGCGTCCCGTATTGCCGACGGTACCGATTCTGTCACCGGAACGTACGGTATCACCCTTTGTAACAAAGATTTTGTCCATATGAGCATAACGAGTCTTGAACCCCAAACCGTGATCAATTTCCACCATATTGCCGTACCAACCCCAACGCCCAGCCCGAATGACTTTACCCGGCGCCGTCGTATAAATAGGTTCCCCCATCATACCGCCCAAATCAACGGCTTCATGATGAGCCGGGGCCCCTTGAAACGGATCTCCGCGCGAACCGAACGGTGAAGTAACCCGAATCCGGTCTATCGGTTTTCCGATCGGCAAAACATCCTGCAGCGTTGTCAAATCATACCAACGATCCAAACGTTGATTCAAGCTGACTAAAGAGATATTCAGCTGATGTTTCGGTTTTGACATCGGCACAGGAATAAACGGTCCCCCGAGGCCGACAGTTTCTTTGTTTCGGCGAATACGATTCAGCAACGTTTCCATTCCCAGTCCCGTCGCGGCCAAAGACTGACGGATTCCCGACAAATCGTCTTCAATAACATCTATGTTTCCGCCGACCAACGATGCCATTTTACGAAAAACCAGAATTTGAGTTTCCTGCATACCGGAAATCTGTTTTTCCAGATTTTTGACTTTTTCCTGCAAGGCCTGAGCTTCCGCCGCCGCGATGTCTCGTTGCAACAAGACCTGATGAAAAGAAACATCATTCTTTGAAGCTTGATCTCCGATACCGACATCCATCAATCCGGCCAAACGTTCGCGAACCAAAGAGGTTTCATTTTTTAATTGATCCGTTTCTTGAGCCAACCGATCAGCTTTGTCATCGGCGGCAACGTCGTTCGAAACATTTTCAGAACCGGCTTTGCTTATTTTTCCGGCCTTACTGTTGTTTTCCCCGATTTCCTTCTGCAAAGACAGAATCGCCTGCCGATTTCCGTCTATTTTGGAAACGACACCGTTCAAATGATCGGCGACAGCTAACATTTCCCCCTGCAGATGAGAATAATTCGCCTGAAGCCGCTCAAGTTCGGCTTGTTTTGTCGCGGATACGGAATTATACCGGAAGAAATAAAACGATGTAAAAAGCCCCCACGCAATCACAGCGCAAAGCAACAGAAATATTCCGCTCTGCCGTTTTATTGACAAAGACCAAAAAACTATCTTGTCTTGTTCCCGAATAAACAGATCGCGCGGTTTAAACCAACGCCCCAAAAAACTTTCCTTGATGAAATTCAGCGTCATATGAAAGTACGGCTTTCCAAAAATTCTATAGTATTTTTTATAACATACTATATGATAACTTTGTTTCGAAACATTTTTTTTTACAATGGGAAAAAATTCAAAATCATGTCGGCAAAAATCAACACCGCTTTTGTTTTAGGAACGTGGTTCGGATCGGGCAAAGCTCCCGTCGCATCCGGCACCTTCGGCTCTTTGGCTGCATTGCCGTTTGCCTGCGTTATCATGTATTTCGGCGAATGGCCCTGTTTATTGGCGGCATCCGCGGCAATTTACTTCATCGGCGTTTGGAGCGCGGATATAATCATGCGCGAAACAAAAACCGAAGACCCCGGATTAATCGTTATTGATGAAGTCGTCGGTCAGTGGATAGCTTTATTAACGGCACCGTTCAATCCGGTTTCCTATGCCATTGCTTTTGTGTTATTTCGTATTTTCGATATTTTAAAACCTTGGCCGGCCTGTTGGGCGGATTCAAAATTGCACAGTGCGACGGGTGTTATGCTGGACGATGTCTTCGCCGGCGTTTACGCCTTAATTTGTTCAACATTGGTTACATATTATCTTATGCCTGAAAAAGGCTGGTTTTCCCTGATCGCGGAATAATCATTCCGTTGTGTCCAGAATCACATAATCACCATCCTGCCCCATGTTCAACAAAGTACGGGCGGATTCTTCAAGCATGTCGACATCTATGCTTTGCGGAGACAACTGACGAACTTTTTGTTCCATTTCAGTACGACGCAAAGCAATTTCTTCGGCGACCTGAGAAGCGATCTGGATTTCCCGTTTTAATTCAAACAAACGGCGTAGTCCGCGTTCGCCGTTAATTGCGTGGTATCCGAAATAAAACGTCAACACCAACCAAAACAACGGCGCCAACAGGTGACGCAAACGACGGCGTATTTCCTGAAAAAGCTGCATAAAATCCATCCTTCCGGCGTTATATTAACAGCATTTTTCGAAATATGAAGAAAATAGTTTCCAACGACAAACTTAACTCAAAAAAAACAGCCTTTTTTTTCAAAAGGCTGTTTTTTCAAAACAAGGAAAAATAAATTCATATGCATTAAGAACGCTGAGCCGACGCCATCATGAAATTCAGAACTTTCTTTTCATCGATTTTGCCGCCTTTTTGTCCCATTTGCGTCCCCAAAGAAACGGGTACGGGCAAAGGTTTTTCTCGTAACGCTCTCAACATAGCCGCATTGGGCGAAGCTTTCTTATTGCCAAACAGTTTCTGCAGTTTTGTTTTGATTTTCAACATCTGCAATTCCAACTTGCGGCGCGCATACAACAAACGTTTCTTAATCGTTAACGTATGCGGCGTCAAACCGACCAACTTTCCGGGAGGCGCCTTTACGCTTGCCGCTCGCAAAATAGAAGACGCCACTGTTGAGCAGTTTCTGGAAAACAGCTTGTATTCCAACTCGGGGTGCTGTTTGTATTCTTCGATTTTTTTCTGAGCCGCCAAATATTGTTCTTTGGATATCGGATAAACGATGGCTTCGTTATAATGAGATTCATCTTCTTTATGAAACAATGATTTACAACCGGTAATATAAACCATCAAAGAATCAACGACCGAATTATCCGGCCCGAATCCCCACTTTTCCTCTTTTTTACCGTCACTCAGCCCGATAAAGGCATGCCCCGTATACCATGTCGTTTCCGTTACACCGCCGGAAATTTTTCGCCCGTAAATATTATCATGTCCCGGCTTTAACAGCATTTTCGGCGTATCCAAATACAATGTTAATTTATAGTCGGCGTTTTCAGAATTTGTATTATTTTCTGTTGTTCCTGTCTGTTCTGACATAAATCACCCAAAAATTGTTTTTTCTTAATTTTGTCTATTTTTTTGTAAAATGTCAATAAAAAAACAGAAGAAAAAACTTCTTTTCCTTCTGTTTTATAAAATTATATACGATATGTTTTATTCGTCCAAAGCTCAGCCGCCCAAGCGACCGAAAACGAACCGGCCGGCATACGTTGCCGTATCGCCCAATTCCTGTTCGATACGAATCAGTTGATTGTACTTAGCCAAACGATCGGATCTGGACATGGATCCCGTTTTAATCTGACCGCATCCGGTGGCAACAGCCAGATCGGCGATCGTTGCATCTTCGGTTTCGCCGGAACGATGCGACAGGACAGCCGTATAACCGGATCTTTGCGCCATGGAAACGGCATTCAAAGTTTCTGTCAACGTTCCGATTTGATTGACTTTGATCAAAACGGAATTAGCCACGCCCTTTTCAATCCCTTCGGCCAACCGCGCCGTATTCGTAACGAACAAATCATCACCGACCAACTGCACTTTGCCGCCCAAAGTCTTTGTCAACAAATCCCAACCGGCCCAATCGTCTTCGGCGCAACCGTCTTCTATTGATTTAATAGGATATTTAGCGACCAAGTCCTGATAATATTGAACCATTCCGTCCGAATCCAAAGTTTTTCCTTCACCGGATAAAACGTATTTGCCTTCCTGATAAAATTCGCTGGAAGCGGCATCAAGCGCCAAGACAATATCTTGTCCCGGTTTATAGCCGGCCGTTTCAATCGCTTTGATAATATAAGACAACGCTTCATCAGCGCTTTTCAAATCAGGCGCAAAGCCGCCCTCGTCCCCGACGTTTGTATTCAAGCCGTCCTGTTTGAGATTGGACTTCAATGCCTGAAAAACTTCCGCCCCCATACGCACGGCTTCCGCTATTGAAGGAGCGGAAACAGGCATAATCATAAATT
>JAZNBT010000012.1:0-11743 GCA_045587165.1 Alphaproteobacteria bacterium
CATCATCTTTTGCAGACAACGATTACGTTGGGAATCGGAGATCAGATGTTCCCCAAATCCATCGAATGGTGGGTAAATGATATTTTGATGGTTTTCTTCTTTTTGCAGGTCGGTTTGGAACTGAAACGCGAAATGAAAGAAGGCTTCTTGTCTGATATCCGTCAGGTGTTCGTGCCGTGTGTCGCGGCTTTGGGCGGAATTTGCTGTCCGGCAATTATTTATGCGATTATCAACAATACATCTCCGCAGTATATGAACGGTTGGGCAATCCCGACGGCCACGGATATTGCGTTTGCGGTGTGCGTTTTGATGTTGGTCGGTCGTCAAGTGCCTCAAGCGGCAAAGATTTTCTTGCTCGCGATTGCCATTTTTGACGACTTGGGCGCGATTGTGATCATCGCGTTGTTCTATAATCAAGGGGTTTACCTGTCTTTGTTGGGGTATGCCTGCATCGCAACATTCGCTTTATATTTATTGAATAAAATGCAGGTAACGTACTTCCTGCCGTATTTGCTTTTAGGCGTTGTTTTGTGGTTATGCTTCTTAAACGGCGGTATTCATACAACAATCGCCGGCGTTGTTGTCGCTATGGCGTATCCGATGCGTGTTAAAGGCGAAACCGAATCGCCGTTGAACAGATTGATGAAAATTTTGAAACCTTGGGTGGATTTTTTCATTTTACCGATTTTCGCTTTTGCCAGTGCGGGATTGTATTTGGGCGGCGTTACGGCGGAAACGTTTACGCATACGTTAACCTTAGGGATTATTTTCGGTTTGTTTTTTGGTAAACAGATCGGAATTTTCTTTACGACATGGACTTTAGTTAAGCTTAAAATCGCGGCATTCCCCAAAAACGTTACCATGTTGGATTTGTACGGGGTGGCGGTCGTCGCAGGTATCGGATTTACAATGGCGTTATTTGTCGGTAAGTTGGCTCTTCCCGGTGAAGAAATGCAGCAGGAAATCCGTTTGGGCGTGATTTGCGGTTCAGTTCTTTCCGCTTTGTGGGGAGCTGTTGTTTTCCGTTATGGGCGTCAGTTGAAAAGCTGGTTTATGGTCAAAGTTTTAAAACGTGAAAACGTGCCGCTGTAAGTTTGCTGATCAATGAAGGAATTGATTGAAAAAGCCCCTGAAAAAGGGGCTTTTTTATATAAGATGATTTCATTATAAAAAAGCTCCGTTTTAACGGAGCTTTTATTTTTGTAATAAAATCTGATTTAACGGGACGCCATGGCGGCTTTAGCGGCGGCCGCATTAACGGCAGATCTGTCTTTTTCGATTTTTACCTGTTTTAAAATTTCGGCACCGTTTGTTTTTTCGCCGTTCGGTCGATTGACCGTCACTTTATCTAATCCCAATTGTTCTGCGGTCCGTCTGTATTTTTTCATATACGGCAACAACGCACGTGACAATTTTCTTGCTTGTTTTTCACTGATGGACAGGCGTTCGGATGTTTCCATCGCTTTATCGTCAGTTAAGAACTGCTTGCCGTCATAATCTTTGCATAAAGTATCAACAATTAATTTTGTCGAACGATCTTCGGCGAAATATTGCGGTTCAATTTCTTTTTGCTTCTTTAATTCTTTTGCGACGGCAGACATATAGTCCACATACGTATCTGCGTAATTGTTTTTAACTTTTAATTCGTACCAGGTTAATAACGCATCTGCACGCGCTTTTTCCGCGTCGCCGGTTTCTTTGAACGTTTTTTCAAAAGCTGTGCTCATCGGAGCATAACCGGATTTTTGATGAGCTTCCCAGATTTTCGGATTCTTTTCACGCATTTCGTGGGCATACATGACTTCGGCGGCGCAAGCGTCGGCTTCAATGGCAAAACCGCTGACAAGAAATGACTTCGGCGTCATTTCGGGCGATGTCGTTTCCATTTGCGAATCCTGCCATGCATGGCGCATTTCATGAACGAACGTTACGGCCAGATCTTCGTCCGACATGGCCGGATTTAACGCAACCAAATTATTATCGGGAGAAAAATAACCGTAATAGTTCATTTTTTCGAAAATGAGCTTTGACCCTTTTTCTTTTAAGAAGTCCAGCGTCTGTTGTCCCGTTTTGCTTTCGGACAACATTTTTTTCAGGCGTTCCATCCGTTCCGGAGACTGGTCAACCTTTTTCCCTTTAAACGCTCTGGCTAACGGACGATGAGACGTCGTCTGCTGTCCGCTGGGAAAATGGGAAATATTTCCGTTCGCCATAAATTCGCTGTAACTTAAAACCATAGTCTTAATCTCCTCAAACTTCTAAAAAGAAATATGAAAGAAAAAATATTTTTTGTCAACTTTTTTGTACACAATTTTTTACAAATAAAGTTCTTCGGGGGCGTAACCGCGTCCCGCTGCTCCGTTGTTGACGACATGAACGTACAGTTGGTAAAGCTTTTGCGCTTTTTGTAAAGCGAAGCCGATGATTTCCTTTTGTTGTTCAAAGCCTTGTTGCGGATCAATCTGCGGTACCATGATTCTGATGACGGCGGTTTTTCCGTTTTCTTTAAACGTCATGTCGTTGTCCACATACGGCTGATAAGGAGGTTGAATCGTTGCCAGTCCGGTCATGGCGAACGATAAATCCATAAAACCTTGCGGCATTTTGTGAATAATTCGGATATCGCGCGGGAATTCGTTCGGAGCCATTTCGACCCAAGCGGCTTCTTCAGCGCTGCCGGTGGGTTTTTTCATGCCCAATTCCGGATAATATTGTTTGGTAAACGCCAGCATATCCGCGAAAAAGTTGCCGACGATCGTATCTTCGGCTTCACGATATCCGGCCGGCAGATTGAAAACACCGCCGGGAAATACGCGAAAGTCGGAAGCGGAAGCTTTCTTTTTCGGTTGTGCAAATTGTTCAGGCACGGGCTTCGTTTCTGTCGGCAAAACGGATTGCGGCATAATGTCGGAGGGGCGATCTTCGGCTGCCGTATTCTGTTCAAAGGAAATCGGTTGTTGCGGAGCGGGAGCATAACCCGTTGCCGTCGTCTGCATTTGACGGCGCATCATGCCCGTTCCTTGTTCAATCGCTTGACGAATCAATGTCTTTTTGTAAGCGGATCTTTCCGGTGTCGCGCTGTGCGATTCGGCGGCGGCTCGGGAAAACCACGTTTCGATTTCTTCATAGCTTAAATAGCTGGAAAAATATTCCGACGGTTCCAAGCTGGAAAAATAAGCCTGCGGAGAAAAAAGACATGTCAGATATTCATCCCACAGTCCGTCTTCGACACCTTTTTCGCCAAACTCAAAGTAACGCTGCGCCTGTAAATTTTGTTTGGGCTGATCAATTTTGTTTTCGATTAAGATTGCGCATTTCCGTCCGGCGGTTATTTCTTCAAAAACGAACAGAATATCAACGGATCCCAAGGGTTCCAGAGCTGCCGTATGCCATGCGCCGATCGTGCGGCGAATTTGGCGCGTCCCGTTGTAAAGCTTGTCTACCAACCATTTTTTGAACGGTTCGGAAGACAGCATTTCTTCCAAAACCAACAGGTCCATATCTCTTTCCGCCAACAAAGTAAACGGCGGAGCGGCTAAATCTATCATTTGTTTTTATCCAACTAATGCCAAACTTCAGTCTTTTATATACCGAATGGCATTTATTATCAAACGTTAAAAAGTTAAGGGTTTTCCGTGCCGCATAATTTTTTCGGCCATTTCGGAACGATTCCCGTTCGCATACATTAATATAACCCCCGGCGTCAATTCGGCAGGAGATCGAACGCCTTTGCGTCCGATAACGATACAGCGTTTGGCCGGTTCCCCTTCTTTTGTCCAGATCGGAATGATTTTTAACGCACCCAGACGTCCGTGCAGGATGGACATGATTTCCGGCAGACGGTCCGCTCTGTTAATTAAGGCAAAGTAGCCTCGGGCCGAAACATAACGCAGACAATACGTAATCCATTCTTTTAGCGAACAATTTGATTCCCTGTGTGCGATATCGCGAACTTTGTCGGGAGATGGCTGATTTTCAAGGATAAAAGGCGGATTTGATACAACCCAATCAAACGATCCCGTCTGCAAACCGTCGATTTTTTTGGAACGAAGATCGGCTAAAGTGACACGAACGCGGTCGGATAAGTTGTTTATTCGGATATTTTCATTGGCAAGTTCCGCCATTTCGGGCTGAATTTCGATTCCGTCAATCGTAATTCCCGGACATCTGGCCGCCAGACACAAAGCAACCGCTCCGGTTCCCGTTCCGACATCCAAGACCGTTTGATTTTTTTTAGGAGAAGCCGCCGCGGCCAATAAAACGGCGTCGGAAGTTGCGCGATAACCGTCGACCGGTTGTCGCAGTTTTATTTTTCCGCCCAAAAAATCGTCTGTTGTAAAGGATTCTTGCATGATTTACCCCTTGCAGTGCGGACAGTTTACCTTTTTTGAAATAAAAAGTAACTTTTTTCTTGCAGAGCGAAAATTTTATGCTATTCTCTGCGCTGTATTGAATGACGTGGGGTTGTAGCTCAGTTGGGAGAGCGCTTGAATGGCATTCAAGAGGTCAGGGGTTCGATTCCCCTCAGCTCCACCAAAAAAACCACCTTGAAAAAAGGCGGTTTTTTTTTACTTAATTTCTTCTTAGCCTTTATTTTCTGAAAATATTAAAGGTTTGATATGAAAGTCTTGGTCGGTTTAAGTGGTGGAGTAGATTCGGCTGTTGCGGCTTATTTGATGAAAAAGGCCGGATACGACGTAATCGGTGCGACAATGTCGATTTGGGAAAAAGGGCGTTCTTTTGCCGGATTGACGACAGCGGGCGGTTGCTTTTCCGCGCACGAGGAGGAAGATATCGAAGCTGCGCGCGAGATTTGTGATATTTTAGATATTCCGTATCATGTGATTGATTGTGCGGCTGTTTATAAACAGACTGTTTTGGAAAATTTTAAAAACGAATACTTGTCAGGCAGGACTCCCAATCCGTGCGTTTGGTGCAACGCTAAAATCAAATTCGGGGCGTTGCCCGATGCCGCGGCGCAACGCGGATTAATCTTTGATAAATTTGTCACCGGTCATTATGTGCGTATTGTTTTTGATCGGGAAACAAAGTGCTATCAGCTGTTGAAGGGCATTGACCCTAAAAAAGATCAATCTTATTTTTTGTATCGTCTGGATCAAAGTCAACTGTCGCGAATTATGTTGCCATTGGGCGATAAGACAAAAACGGAAATCCGTCGAATCGCCGAAGAAACCGGCTTGCCCGTCAGCGATAAAGCGGACAGTCAGGATTTTTACACGGGAGATATTAACGATATTTTGCAGATGCCGCTGAAAACCGGCCGTTTTGTGACAAAAGACGGCAAAGTTATGGGAAAGCATAAAGGTTTTTGGAATTATACCGTCGGACAGCGAAAAGGATTGGGGATCAGTGCGGAAAAACCATTGTACGTCTTAGGTTTTGATAAAGAGAACAACGATGTCATCGTAGGATTCGAAGACCAAAACGTTTGTCACGGTTTAACAGCGTCAATGCTGAATTGGACGTCGGGCGTTTCGATTGATGGCAACGCATTTTTGACGGCAAAAATCCGTTCGTCTCAGCAACCGATGCCGGTCAGGGCGGCCTTTGTCGGAGCTGATGAAATCAAGGTTGATTTCGAAAAGGATCAACGCGGTGTCGCCTGCGGTCAGTCCGTTGTTTTATATAATGGCGATTTGGTGGTCGGGGGCGGAATTATCCGGTCTGTTTTTTAGAATGTTTCGCTAAAAAAAAGCCCCCTTTTTTTAAGGGGGCTTTTTGTTTTTACCGTCTTTGATTATTTTGCGGAAACTTTACCGTCGGGACCGAATTTAACGGGCGTTTTAACGATTTTTGCTTTTTTACGCAGTTTCTGCATTGTTTCCTGTACGCTTTGAGCCGTCAGTCGCTGCGTCAATTCCTGTTCGACATCTTCAAATTTCGGAGTTTCGGACAAGCGGCGCGGACCGGCTTTGATAATATGATAACCGAATTTTGTTTTAACGGGTTTTTTGGAAATTTCGCCTTCTTTCATGGCAAAAGACGCTTCGGAAAATTCGGGAACCATCAGTTCACGTGAAAAATATCCCAAATCGCCGCCTTCCAATCCTTTGTTTTCGGATACTTTATTGGCTAATTCGGCAAAGTCGGCACCTTTTTCCAACTGTTTGATGACATCCAACGCTTCTTTTTCCGTTTTTAACAAAATATGTGCGGCGGACATTTCTTCCTGCGGCGGGTTTTCTTTTTTAAATTCTTCGTATAAAGCTTCCAGTTTTTCTTTTGTCTGGGCTTTTTTCGCCTGCTGTTCCAAATAAAGACTGGCCGACAGTTGTTTTTCAAAATCCTTCATCATTTTTTTGAATTCGGGTGTGTTTTGGATTTTTTCAGCCTTTGCCGCCGTTGCGACAACGTTCATATCAATCATGTTGTCCAAAAGGGGTTCATAAACACTTTCCAAAGGCAAAGCGCTTAATTGCGGGTTGGATGCGCGAACTTTTTCGACGTCGGACAAAGTGATGTTGTTCCCGTCGACCGTGGCAACCACCAGATCCGTCGTTGCCGCTTTTTCTTTTGTTTTTGCGGCCTGAGCCGGCATTGCAAGACACAAAGCGACCAAAGCGCCCGTAAATACTTTCATTGTCATTATTTTTTATGCCTTTCCTAACATGTATTTAAAAGATTTGCTTATCATATCATCTTTCAAAGGAGCGTAAAGATTTAAAATATCGATTCAGTCGCGAAAAATATATTTTTTGGTTGTATCGACATAACTGAATGATTGACACGCGCGGCTCAGTGGGCTTAACTTGTTTGATTTTATTTTTTAATTAAGAGGATTTGCGATGATCGGTTCTTTGATGCGTAAAATTTTCGGCAGCGCGAACGACAGGTATGTGAAAAGCCTGCAAAAAACAGTTGTAAAAATCAATGCTTTGGAACCGGAGATTTCCGCTTTATCCGATGAGGAATTAAAGAATAAAACGCAAGAACTGAAACAGCGTTTGACGGATGGTGAAACGTTAGACGATATCCTGCCCGAAGCTTTTGCCGTTGTTCGCGAGGCGTCCAAAAGAACGATCGGCTTGCGTCATTTTGACGTGCAGATGATCGGGGGTATGGTTTTGCACCGCGGACAGATTGCGGAAATGCGCACCGGTGAAGGGAAAACGTTGGTCGCGACGTTGGCGGTTTATTTGAACGCGTTGACGGGAAAAGGCGTGCACGTCGTCACCGTCAACGATTATTTGGCCAAACGCGATACCGAATGGATGGGGCAGATTTACCGTTTTTTGGGATTGAGCGTCGGAACGATTTTACACGATCTGTCGGACGAAGAGCGCCGCGCGGCTTATGCTTGTGACATTACATACGGAACGAACAACGAATTCGGTTTCGATTATTTGCGTGACAACATGAAGTTTTCGATCGATGAAATGGTGCAGCGTCCGTTTAATTTCGCGATCGTTGACGAAGTGGACTCCATTTTGATCGACGAAGCCAGAACGCCTTTGATTATTTCCGGTCAAGCGGAAGATTCATCTGAAAAATATATTCAGATTGACGCGTTAATTCCGCATTTAAAGCCCGAACATTACGAAAAGGACGAAAAACAGCGTTCGGTTTCTTTGACCGAAAGCGGTACCCTTTATATGGAAGAATTACTGCAGGATGCCGGTTTGCTGAACGGAGCTATGTACGACGCGATTAATGCGCCGGTAATTCATTATGTTGATCAGGCGTTGAAGGCTCATAAGCTGTTTCAGCGTGATGTGGACTATATTGTACGCAACGGTCAGGTCGTGATTATTGACGAATTTACAGGTCGTATGATGGAAGGCCGTCGCTATTCCGACGGTTTGCATCAGGCCTTGGAAGCCAAGGAACGCGTTAAGATTCAACCTGAGAACCAAACGTTGGCGTCGATTACGTTCCAGAATTATTTCCGTTTGTATCCGAAATTGGCGGGCATGACGGGAACGGCGATGACGGAAGCGCCTGAATTTGCTGAAATTTACGGGTTGGAAGTCATTGACATTCCGACCAACAAACCGTGTGTTCGAATAGATCATCAGGACGAAATCTATTGGAAGGAAGATCAGAAATTAAAAGCCGTCATTCAGTTGATCAAGGAATGTGCCGCGCGCAAACAGCCTGTTTTGGTCGGTACGACATCAATTGAAAAATCCGAACAGTTGGCTGAACGGTTGAAAAAAGAAACCAAACTGAAATTCAACGTGTTGAACGCGCGTCACCATGAACAGGAAGCGTATATTATCGCACAGGCCGGTATGCCGGGGGCGATTACGATTGCGACGAACATGGCCGGTCGCGGTACGGATATTCAGTTGGGCGGTAATTTGGACATGCGTGTGGCGCAGGAATTGGCGGATGTTACCGATGAAGAAAAACGCGCCCGCCGTATTGAAGAAATCAAAAAGGAAATAGAAGAGGGCAAGGAAATAGCTTTGAAAGCGGGCGGTCTGTACGTTATCGGTACGGAACGTCACGAAAGTCGCCGTATCGACAATCAGCTGCGCGGTCGTTCGGGACGTCAGGGAGATCCCGGCGCATCTAAATTTTTCCTGTGTTTGCAGGATGATTTGCTGCGTATTTTCGGAGCGGAGAGAATCGAAAAGTTTTTAAAACCGTTGGGCGGAATGGAAGACGACGACGTCATTTCCAGTCCTTGGATATCCAAAACGTTGCAGAAATCGCAGGAAAAGGTTGAATCCCGTAACTTTGACATTCGTAAAAACCTGTTGAAATACGACAACGTCATGAATGACCAACGTAAAGTCATTTACGATCAACGTAAAGAATTGATGATGGCCGATGCGATTACGGAAACGGTTCAAGACATGCGTGACGAAATCATTTCGGCGATGACGGAAACCTATACGCCGCAGGATGCCGCCGTTGACGATTGGAACATTCCCGCTTTGAAAGAAGATGTCGAACGTGTTTTAGGTTTGCAGGTGCCGGTTGATTCTTGGATTGATGAAGGAATCGGAACGGCCGAACTGACCGAACGCCTTCAAAAAGCCGCCGATGAAAAGATTCAGGCTAAGCGTCGGGATTTGGGCGACGAACTGATGAACACGATCGAAAAGAATGTGACTTTGCAGTTTTTGGATCAGGTTTGGAAAGAACATTTGCAGGTTTTGGATTACATGCGTCATACGATCGTGTTGCGCGCTTACGGTCAGAAAGATCCTTTGAATGAATATAAAAAAGAAGCGTTTTATTTGTTCAGCGGTATGATCGGCAGCATGCGCGAACAGGTGACGCAATATCTGATGCAGTTTTCGGTCGCGCCCGAAATCCTTCAGGCGATTGAGGAGTCCCGCCGCCGACAACAGGAAATGACGGCGCATCATGACGAACCGGGCGATGCGTTCGGCAATCCGTCCGCCGCACAGCGAGAAGCGGATCGCCAATTGGATCGGAGTCCTTTCCGTTATTCGCAGTCCGATGAAATTGATCCGAACGACCCTTCAACATGGGGGAAAGTATCCAGAAATGCGCCGTGCCCGTGCGGATCCGGTAAAAAATACAAACACTGTCACGGGGCGATAGCATGAGAATCGGCAGAAAATCAGGCGGCGGACATGCCGCCTTTTTTTGTTGTTTTTGAACGGGTTATGTTTTTTTAATTTTTTGTTATGGATTTTATCCGAAAAATTGATAAAATAAAAAACGGGTATAAGGAATGGTTTAAGCGGGGATTTTTCATGTACGTTTCTGATGTTGCAGAACAGATTGTTGCCATGCAGGCGCAGATGCTCAGAACCTCTATGGCGATGGCAGCTGCGAAAAGTGCGGTTGAACAACAAAAGGCTGTGACCTCCCTCCTTACAGAAGCGACGCAGTCCGCTGCTGCCAGTGCAGACGGTCGGGGCGCTTTGCTCGACATTCTCGTTTGACATTTCCTCCTTGTTTCCTTTCGGGCTGTCTTCGGACAGCCCCTTTTTTTTAGGTTTTGTCAGATTCGATTCAGCCACAACCAATTCATGAATAACGAGACCTGTTTTTCCCAATCGGCTTCGCAGTGATTGCCGCCGATTTGACGGAACATATAAGGCTGAGCGCCTTTGCGGTATAAATGATCGTTGATTGATCTGTTGCAGGCGTTTGCGATTGCTTTGCCGCGCGGCGATCGGCTTTCGTTGCTTCCCCAGCTGAGAAAAACTTTGGTGTCGGGATGAATGTCGTTTCCGGCGATGGCTGCGCGCAAATCTTTGCCGCAAAAGGAAATCGCCGAAGAAACACAGGCCGCCTTTGAAAAGGTGGCGTTATGGCAGATCGCGGCGTACAGAGCCATTAGCCCGCCCATGGAGCTGCCGCCGATTCCCGTTGCTTCGCGATGCGGCCAGGTGCGGTATTTTTGATCGATAAAGGGTTTTACTTCATTTACGATCCATTCCATTGTTTGTTGACCGGTGCCGTGGATCGGTCCTGCGAACGAATCCCAATAATAGGGACAATATTCGCGCAGACGATTGTGCCCCGTGTGCGAACATTCCATGCCGACGACGATGATTTTTTTATGCCAATGATCCAGAAAGGTTTTCATTCCCCAGCTTTTGCCGTAGGTGGCGTCCGCGTCGTAAAACAGGTTGTGCCCGTCGAACATGTACATGACGGGGTAACGTTCGCCGCCGCGGTTGTAATCGTCGGGCAGATAAATGTGCAGTCTGCGATTTTCGTTCGCCGGAGGAAATCTGAAATCGATTTTTTCAATCATGGTTCGGACGTTCCTTTGATAAATAAAGAGTAAAGAGTCCTATTATATTAGGTTCTTGACAATCAGATTGGCAGACGGAAGTAAAAAAAAACATTAATTTTGATCGAAAAGATTTTTTTATTTGAAGGATAGCCTGAAAAAACAAAGGCGAGGGAAACCTCGCCTTTGCTTTTGATTTTGTCTCTAAAGCAATTAGAACAACTGCAATACGCTCTGAGAAGCCTGAGAAGCCAACGACAAAGAGTTGACGCCCAACTGCTGACGTGTCTGAAGAGCCAGCATATTGGCGGCTTCTTCGTTCATGTCGGCCAGTGTCAGTTTATCGGCACCGGTCTGCAGGTTGTTGATCATGTTCTGTGTGAAGTCTTCACGGATCTGAACGGTGGACAGGTTCTGACCGAATTCGGATGCCTGAGCACGCAACATGGACGTCGCTTTGGTGATTTGATCCAAAGACGTGTCGATGCTGGCCGTGTCAATCCATTCGTTGGCGGCCTGAGTGAAGCCCAAACCGACGGAGTTGAAGGTGACACCCTTCAATTCGATCGTGCTGGTACGGGATTCGTTAAAGTTCACCGTCAGATTGTCGCCGTTCAACAGATTGATGCCTTTGTAGGACGTATCCTGAACCAATTCATCCATCTGTGTCAAAACGTTGTTGAACTGTTTTGCGTAAGCGGCGCGTTCGTTGTTACCGTTGGTGACATCGCCTTCGACACCCAGTTTGTTCGCCAAAGTGCCGGAAATGACCAAATCGTCACCTTCGGCGGATTTGACGATCATGTGACCGTCCGTGTCGAATTCGGCTTTGACGCCTTCAATACTTTCGATCTTCTGACGCAGGGATTCGGCGGTGTCCGTGGCATCCAACGTAATCGTTGTGCCTTTGTCCATACCGAAAGCGTCAGCCAATTTATCGGTGATTTCCAACGAGGACGTATCCTTTGTTGAAAATACCATGTTGCTGTCAACGATCGAAGCATCGAATACGGTTGTACCGATCATGGATTCCAAAACGTTCGACAAATCTTCAAC
>JAZNBT010000013.1:0-1871 GCA_045587165.1 Alphaproteobacteria bacterium
GTTTGTAGTCGATAATGGGTTCGGGTTCCCGTTCCCTGACCTGAAAGCGTTCTTGCTTGTGTTGTGGTTTTGTCATCCGGTTCGAATGTTCTTCGCAGACGTAGATTGAAAGACCGTTTACAAGGAACAAGGTCGCAAAGACGAACAATGCGTCAACCGTTTCGATTAGTGTTGATTCTTTCATTCAGTAAGAACATTTCCCTTTCCGTAAAACCGACCTTCAATGCTTTGAAAACGTAAGACCGCGAACGATTGATAACTTTTCCGATTTCTTCAGCCGTTTTGAAGTTCTGATATAACTTCGGGAAACGGCACCCGCCCGCGCTTCTTGTCTTCATACGACTTCCCTTTCCTTTTCCGTTCCGTTTTTTGCAACTTCATTCGCAAAAAAATAAATCGGAATGTCCTTCGCGGGAATCTTCAAGACCCTGACCGCCGATTCGATTCGGTCAGCCTTCCAATTTCCAGAAGATAACATTCGGGACAATACGGAAGGGTCAACACCGATCGCCTTTGCGAATTCCGCGCGGTTTTCGAACTTCTTGTCGATTAAAGCCTTCAGCCTTTCCACTTTTTCACCACCTTTCGTTTGTTTTGTTGTTGCGTAATTTGCAACTGACTAAACACTAACATTGTGTTGCAAAAAATGCAACACTAAAATTGCAAAATTTGCAATTTGTCATACTGTTGACATATAATCGGGGTGAAAGGTCAGGTGAATATATGAACAATCTTTATGTAATCAAAGAAAGACTGATTGAAGCAATGAAGCTTCGACAAATGACCGCGACTGAACTTGCAAGCAAAAGCGGTCTTGCTAAATCTTCCGTTTCCCGTTATCTGTCAGGCGAAAACATACCGCGTTCAATCGCGATCGGTAAAATGGCGACTGCTCTTGACGTGTCACCCGCGTGGATTTTGGGTTATAACCTGACAATGGACGGTCAGGAAATCCCGACAATAGAACTTGAAACGCTGACACCCGAAAATCAATCAAGGCTTCTTGCCTATTATCAGGCATTAAAGGATTCGCAAGGCGGTTAAATATGGCAACACCAACATTCAATAAAAAGCGCGGTTTGTGGGTTATTCAGGGACAAAAGAACGGAATCAGGAAGACGTTCTATTCTTCCGTGTCCGGTCAAAAGGGGAAACGCGAAGTTCTGGATAAATACGACGAATGGATTTCGTTCGGCGGTGTGTCATCCATTACCGTTGCAAAGTGTGTCGAATTATACCTTGCGGACATACGATCGCGGTTAGGTGAAAAGGACACCTTCAGGGAAACGGAAATCTATACCCGTTTATATGTCCTTCCAACGCTTGCAAAAGCCAAAATGAATAATTTAACGCTGAAGGATTGGCAACGCGTTATAAACGAAGCCAAAGCGGTTAAAACGCGTTCTGAACTGTCATATAAGACCCTGACCCACATTCGAAGCGTTCTGACGGGTCTTCACCGCTTTGCCTACGTCAATTATTACTGCGACGAATGGCGCGGTTCCTTATATATCCCGCAAGGTCACAAAAGGGGTGTCCGTGAAATTCTTCAACCGACGGAAATCAAGCGTTTGTTCGAACAGTCCGATTTATGGTATCATCCCGCGTTCCTGATTATGTTATTATTAGGGTTGCGACCTTCCGAATGTTTGGGGCTTAAAGAATCCGACATAGGCGACAAGGTTGTTTACATTCAGCGCGGAATCAATGACAACGGCGAAATCACGACGGGAAAGAATAAGAACGCAAGACGTGTCGTTCCCCTTCCCCCGCTTGCTGAAGAAATCATCCGCGACACGATCAAGCGAAACCACGAAGCGGGTTTTGAAACAGAATGGATATTTCCGAACGGTTGCGGGAATCCCGCTTGT
>JAZNBT010000014.1:0-5269 GCA_045587165.1 Alphaproteobacteria bacterium
ATTTATACGGAAGTTATGCGCGACACAACGATGCGCATTTTGCCGGCCGACGACTTCGACGCAATGATTAAGGAAACCAAAGTCGGAACAATTTTGAACGGCGTCCGCGGCGAAGAACCGAAAGCTGTCGGTCCTTTGGCCGAAACGCTGAAGAAAGTTCAGAAATTGGTTTTGGAAATCCCCGAAATCACATCGATTGACGGCAACCCCGTTCTGGTCACCAAAGACCGCGCCGTTGTCGTGGACTTCAAGATGTTGCTGAAATAATCAACATTCCAAAAACAGAAAAAGCCCTGAGAAATCAGGGCTTTTTTGTATCATATCGAAAAATGAAAATTATTTGTGCGTTCCGGCCAACGGTTTACCGAAGGCATCGTAATGAATACCGATGGATTGTGTTTTATTAAATCCGTTTTTCAAATCGGCTTCGATCACTTGCTTGCAGGATGTTCCCGTATAAGTAATTTTTTTAGAGGCCAAAGCTCCTTTTTCATTTATGTTTGAATGAGCTTCGCTGGAGATTATATTTTCGTAATAAACGCATCCTTCGGATGTTTCTTTGTATGTCATTTCCACTTGAATGGACGGGCTGGCGCATGCGGATAACATAAACAGCCCTGAAAACAGCATCAGTTTTTTCATGTTTACCTCGCTTTGTTTATATAATAAGGTTACAGATATTCCGAGAGTGTTTCAAGCGCTTAAAACACTTTTTCGTTTCGGACGGATTTTATCGTTTGTCTTTTTTACAGCGATCAACGCCCTTGCCGTTTTTTTAAATCAAAGAAACTTCCTGCGGATATAGTCATGCCGGTCGATTTCTTTTTCTCCTGATGCGGTGCATTTTTTTGCGGTAAGTTTTTGTATGAAACGTCCGGTTCTTGCCCCGTCCGCTCTTTACGTTTTTTAAAATAGTCGTCTAATGTTTCCGCGATATCTTTGGAAATGGCTATTTTCTTTTCGCTTTCCAAAACATTCGGGGAATTTTTAAAGTAACCATCCCCGTCTGCCGTTTTGCACAAATCCGAAACGATTTGTTCTGATGTCGGATTTTTATCATAAGTTCCTTCTTTACCGCCCCATTGTGCCGATCTTGTCGGTGAAAGCAAATATTGAATTTCGTATGAACGCACCATAGCTTCATTATCGTACCAACCGTTAAATCCGGCGCGCAAAACCGCCGCATCGGCGTTCTTTTGCCCTTTTTCCAAAAAAGGCGACACATTTGAAACAACTTGGAGCGCGTTCATTTTCATTGCTGTCAACGGGGCTTTATTTCCTGTCGCGGCGGCATATTCCATACACGCACCGGCGGCAACGGCTTGAGCATCGGCCTCCATGGCTCGGGACGTCATCAAAGCGGATTTAACCGTGTAATTTTGAAAGTCACAAGAATATCCGGCGGCATATTGACCCGCATGCCTGCATTCGTGAACCAGTGAAGACATCAGAGCCGCATCCGAAAACGAAGGGTTCAAGGTGATTGTTTTACTGTTTTGATTGGCGGCGCCTTTCGCGTTTGACATAAATTGAAAGTCCAGCTTGTATCCGGCTTTATGGGCTTTTTCCAAAACGCTTCGGCCTAAAGGAGAATTTTCGGCGACGGCATTAATTAATGACACCATTCTCTTTAATTGCTGCGGATAAACTTCTATGTCGAAATCGATTACGGGCGGTTGTTCCGGTGCCATATGGGCTTCAAACGGATGCTCGGTAAAATATTGAACATATTCTTGATAAGACGACATAATGGATAACTCCTGTTTTTTTTACCCTTATTTTTCGTGTTTTCCAATTAAAGAAGACAAGACTTTATTTACATCTAACGGTTTATGAGCTTTACTGGCTTCCATTCCCTGAGAAATCGTCACGGGGATCGGTTTTTCTTTTAACGTTTTTAATAAATCGGCAGTCGGTGCTTTTTTACCGGTAAAGACGGATTTAATTGCATTCTTCGCCTTCCAAAAAGCGACTTCCAAACGACGTTTAACCTGCAACGCGCGCTTTTTCATTGTTAAGCGATGCGGTGTCAATCCCATGAATAATGACGGAGCGTCCTCCACCCCGCCGGCGCGCAGAATATCACAGGCGACGCTGGAACAATTTTTATGAAACAATTGATAAAAACCGGGACGAGAAGCCGTTTCATCTACCTTTTTCTTTGCTGCGTCGAACTGTTCGCGCGATACCATATAAACAATCGCCTCATTATAATGAGCGTTGTCTTCACGTTCAAAATGTCCTTTGGTGCAAGCGATTTCTTCTTTTAAAGACGCCATGGGATCCGGATAATATCCCCACTTTTCCTCTTTTCCGTTTTCATCGGTCAGACCGACAAATGCGTGACCGGTAAACCAAGTCGTCGTTGGCGTTCCGTTCGAACGGATGTAATGTTTATCCACCCCCGGCCGCAACAACATTTTCGGCGTGTCCAGATAAAGAGTTAATTTGCAATTTTTTTTCGTTTCAGACATAATTCAGCCTATAAAAGCGTTATCCGACCCAGTATACCGTTTTTTCATTTTTTGTCTATATTTTTTCTTTTTATCCCGTGAAGGAGCATGAAATGGATACGATGACCGTCAGAGAAATCAGACAAAATTATCCGTTGTCTTTGTTGTTGGAGGCTGATCCGGATATAAAAAAAATTGAAAAGTATCTTAACAAAGGGCTTTGTTTCGCCGCTTTCGATGATACGGGAGCGTTATTAGGCGTTTATGTGCTTAAAGATCAAAAGAAAAAAACCGCTGAGATTATGAATATTGCCGTCGTTGAAAAATATCGTCGACAGGGTATCGCTCGTAAAATGATAAATGACGCAGTCAGGCGCGCGCGAGAAGATGGCTTTGAAAAACTTTTGATCGCGACGGGAAAGGACAGTTTTCAGCAGAGTTTTTATGAATCCTGCGGGTTTAGCATTTATGAAACGGATGAAGGATACTTTACGCGCACTTATCCTCGACCTGTTGTCGACAACGGGGTTGCTATAACGGATTTGGTTCGGTTGTCCCTGTCCCTATAAAGTTTTTACCGTTAATAATATCTGCCCTTCTTTTAGCAAAAATGTTTTTCCTTTTAAAGGGGGCGGCATCTTATTTCCGTCGTCGCTTTTCGGAACCCACAACGCTTTGTTTGCATCAAATCCGGAACAGCCGTAGCTGTCAAACAAACAAATACGCAATTGAGGCGTTATTTTTGTGCCGACCGACCAATGATCTCCCAGTCTTTGATTGTTCAAACGAATAATCCAAGCCGTGTTGCTTTCTTTCAGAGTTGTTTAAATTTCTTTTAAAACTGACGGCACACTTTTCTTTGTTTGATTGAACGGCGTTTTAAAATTCAAAGAAAGATTAAAGTTTCTGCGTGTATATTTGTCCGCTTTTTTTTAAAGCTTTTTTAACAGATCTCAAGATGTGCCATGTTGTAAAACTTCTTCAAACAGACCTTTTTTCAATAAAAAAGAAATTAAATACTGATAAAAAAGACATCCTTCGGCATATGAAAGCTTTTTTAAATCTTTTGCCACCCAACGAAACGCGTTTATTACGGCATAAACAGCACAAAAGTAATCAATTGTTCCTTGTTGGTACGGCTTTATATTTTTCATTGCAACAATGTCAAAAGCTCAACGAAATTCTAAAAATCCGTTTTCGTTTGTAAAAATTCGGGAACATCGTCAGCCGGCATCGGTTTGCTGATATAGTATCCTTGGATAATATCGCAGCCCTGCCTTTTCAACAATTCCAACTGTTCCTTTGTTTCGACCCCCTCGGAGACGATTTCCAACCCTAAAGTATGACCTAAATTAATAATCGCCTGCGCGATTTCGGCATCATCGTAATTATGAGTCATATCTCGAACAAACGACTGGTCGATTTTTAAACGATCTACGGCAAAACGCTTTAAATAACTCAAAGACGAATAACCTGTTCCGAAATCGTCAATCGCGAGTTTTATGCCGACACGGGATAAGCGTGATAAAATATTATCGGCTTTGCGGGCGTCCTGCATAACGACACTTTCTGTTAATTCCAGTTCCAACCGATCCGGTGCGATTCCGCTGTCGGACAATATTTTTTCAACAGATCCGGCCAAGTCTTCCTGTTGAAACTGAATTGCGGACAAGTTGACGGCAACCGAAATTTTCGGCAACCCTTTTTCGTCCCATTTTTTTAAATAACGCAGGGCTTCTTTTAAAATCCAATCCCCTAACGGAATGATCAACCCCGTATCTTCGGCGATCGGGATAAAACGCATCGGCGAAACCATCCCGCGAACCGGATGGAACCAACGAACCAACGCTTCGACGGCATTGATTTTTCCCGTTCGAACATCCAACTGCGGTTGGAAGAATAAAGCAAACTCGTTTTGCAACAGTCCTTTGCGCAAATCACGTTCCAAAGCCAGACGGTCTTCGGTTTCTTCGTTCATTTCCTGTGAAAAGAAGAAATAACTGTTCGGCGAAGAATGTGCCGCCGTCCTTAAAGCCATGTCGGCAAAATTAACCAGTTTGTCGGGTTCGGTTCCGTCATCCGGAAAAATCGAAATACCGACACAAGCGCCCACATTGACTTCAGTATTTTCAAGCGTAATGGGAGCCAGAATCGTTTCAATCATTGTTCTGGCGCTTAATGCCGCAGTTTCAGCGTTAGGAATGTCTTCAATGATCATCGTAAATTCGTCACCGCCGATGCGCGCGACAAAGTCCTTTCCCAACGTCATTTTCAACAATCGATCCGCGACTGTTTTTAACAAATTGTCCCCGGCCGTATGACCTAACGTATCATTAATTCGATTGAAGTTTGTCAAATCCGCAAAAATCAGAGCGACTTTTTTATGGCGTTTTTCCGCCCGCTGTAAAATCTGCTTGAACTGTTCCAAAAACAAACGTCGGTTCGGCAAACCGGTCAATTGATCATAATTTGCCAAGTGCATGATCTGCCCTTCGGCATTTTTGCGTTCTGTCACGTCATCGCGGACAATAACACAATAAGACAGATTGCCGTCGGCATCCAAAATCGGCGTGACACGTTGTTCAACCGTATACAGAGACCCCGATTTATGCCGTTCGACAATTTCGCCCTGCCATCTTTTACCGGCTTTCAACGCTTCCCACATTTCGTCATAAAAGGCGTCATTTTGCAAATCGGTTTTTAACAGCGACAGCTTATTGCCCAGAACCTCTTCCTGACGATAACCGCTTAACGAACAAAACGCATCATTTACCCAAAGAGCGATACCTTTGTCATCCGTAATGACAAACGCATTC
>JAZNBT010000015.1:0-2041 GCA_045587165.1 Alphaproteobacteria bacterium
GCGACGACAACGCTTGGCGACAAATCGACGCGCCCCGACACCTATAAAAGGATTCGAGATCTGGCCGAATCGTTTAAAAACGAGGCCGGAAGCATCGTCTGCCGCGAGCTGAAAGGCGAAAACGGACACCCCGTTTACCCCTGCCCCGCCTGCATCGAAACAGCTGCCCGTCTGTTGGAAAAGCTGGAAAAAATAACAAAATAAAAAAACAATCAATCGATCGATTGACTTTTAAAACAAAGGCTGTTATAGTCCCCTTGTTTATATTCAAACAGAGGGTATTCGGTGATTAAAGATTCCAAAAAACGCTTATTTGAAACGGCACGCCATTTGTTTGCCGTCAACGGTTATCAGGCGACATCGACCCGAGACATCGCCGACGCGGCGAAGGTCAACATTTCGGCGATAACCTATTACTTTGACGGAAAATTGGGATTGTATCGCGCCATATTGGCCGACATTGCCAATCGGGTCAAACAGGAATTGGGCGGTCAAACGGGTCTGGCTTTGGATTTGCTGGATTCGGAACAGGCGTCGGCGGAGGATGCGCAAAATTTGTTATTTGCTTTGATTAAGGATTTATGTTCTTTATTATGCTCATCGCGTCTGCCGAATGAAGACACCGTAATTTTTCTGCACGAATATTCCGCCCCCGGCGAAGCTTTTGACACGTTGTATCAGGAACTGATCGCTCCGGTATACAAGATCACATCGGATTTAATCGTCAAAGCGACGGACGGCGCTTTAAACAACGAAGACGCCACACTGTACGCGTTCCAGTTATTTGCGCAGATGTTTGTTTTCAAAGCGCGCAAACAAACGATTTTGCAGCATTTGAATTGGAACGAATACGGGGAGCGGGAAACGGCGAAAATAACGGAAACGATTTTGGATCAAACCCGTGCCGTTTTGGATTCATTCAAACACAAAAACTAAGACAGGACTATCATGAAAAAATCAATTTCATCCAAGATTCTTTGTGCAACAGTCATGACGGCAGGCGCTTTGTCCGCCGGACAGGTTCAAGCGGCGGGCTTTGCCCTGAACGAAGTCAGCATGACCGGTTTGGGTCGCGCGTTTGCGGGCGCGGGCGTCGTCGGCGACGATTATTCCGCCCTTGCTTTCAACCCTGCCGGCATCACGTTAAAAGGATCGGGCGCCCAGGCCGGCGTCGCGTTGATTTTGGAACACGGCGAAGTCAAAGGATCTGCGGACAAAGTTGGAGCACCGGGAGGAATAGCCTCCGGCAAAGAAGACATTTTCCTTCCCGTCGCCGCGCCCAACATGTTCGCCCAGTATAAGGTCAACGATTCCCTGTTTTTCGGATTGGGCATTTACGCTCCGTTCGGATTGGAAACAAAGTACGACGCCGACTGGTTCGGTTCCGATTTAGGCGTTCATTCCGCATTGGAAGTCATCGACGTCGCCCCGACATTGGGTTACAAAATCAATGACAAATGGAGCGTCGGCGCATCCGTGATCGCCCGCTACGGCCATGTGATCATGACGAACACGTCTTACGGAACCGGATTCAGCGATTTCGACATTGACGGCTGGGGCGTATACGGTCGTATCGGCGTGATGTACGAACACGACAAAGACACCCGTATCGGTTTGTCGTATAACTCCGTTTCAACGGAAGTCGAACACACCCTGAAAGGCGACCACGAATTGGAAGGCTTAGATGCTCTCGGAATAGCCAGCAGCAAATACATCGGTGGCACGGTCACCCGTCTGCCGGAAAGCTGGTTGTTGTCCGGTTATAAAAAACACGGCAATTTCGGTTATTCCGCATCGTTGCGTTACACGCGTTGGGAACATTTCGATAAGTTCACGCTGACATCCTCAAAAATAGGCGCAACAACGAACAATTACGATTGGCAGAATGTCTGGTCGGCTTCCGTCGGCGTCGATTGGTTCTATAACGACACGTGGACGTTCCGCGCCGGCTTAGGATACGATGAATCTCCGGTTCGCAGAACTTCGTCACGTACCGTTCGCATTCCGGATAACGATCGTGTTTTGATGTCTTTGGGCTTTA
>JAZNBT010000016.1:0-2075 GCA_045587165.1 Alphaproteobacteria bacterium
ACCGCTTGGCCTCCGACTTGATTGAAGATCTCGCCCGTGAAATGAATGTCGATTTTCAAGGATTGTGGGTGGACGCACCGTTGGAAGTGCGTATCGAACGCGTCGCGTCACGCAAGCGCAATCCGTCGGATGTGAAAACCGCCGACGAATTAAGAAAGCAGTTGGATGTGAATGTCGGTGAAATCACTTGGGATAAAATCGATACCTCCGGCGATCGTATGGCGACATTGACGCAAGTTCGTACGTTATTGGCGGATAAATCGGTTTAAAGAAAGGACATGCCATGGAGGCGTTTAAAAATATTCTGGTACAGCTTGATAATGTTCAATCGGCAGATTCCGTTTTAACGACGGCGTTGTTGGTTGCTAAAAAGTTTTACGGACATTTGGACGCTTTTCATGTTCATTTGGAACCGTCTCATATTTTGCCGGTTCCTGTCGTCAGTGCGGATATGGCGGGATTTGTCGTAAACGATGTCGTTCGTGCCGAAGAAAAAGCGTTCGCCGAAAACGCCGATAAAGTTCGCCGTTTCTTTGAGAAATTTGTAGAAGAACACGGCTTGCTTCCCAAAACGGAACCGCAAGCGAATTTAAAAGAAGTGACTGCGCAGTTTCGTGAAATTTTCGGATTTGAGGACGAAGTTGTCGCATGGTGTTCCCGTGTTGCCGATTTGACGGTTTTAGGGCGTCCGGATATGTCTTCGCCGTCAGCGGGGGATGCTTTGACCATTTTAAACGCTGCATTAATGGAAAGCGGATCGGCGATTTTAATAGCTCCTCAAGTAAAACCGGAGACTTTGGGGAAACGGGTGATTGTTGCTTGGGATGCGACGGAAGAAGCCGCAAAGGCCGTGACGCTGGCTATGCCGTTTTTGATCCGAGCCGAAGAAGTTGTTATTTTGGAAACGGATCTGCCGAATGAAAATTGGGCCGACGCACAAGCCTTGGCCAAGCGTTTGGCATGGCACGGCATAACGGCGCAAATTGTTAAAATTCCGGAAAATATTTCCGTTTCTGCCAAAGGGGCCGAAATAGTCCGCTTGGCTTGCGCACGCTTTGATTTATTGGTGACGGGAGCTTTTACGCAAAGCACGATGCGCCGTTGGATATTAGGCAGTATGACCAAATATCTGATTGATAACGCTGATATTGCTTTGTTTATGACGCACTAAGATGCTTTATTTTTTTTGATAAACGGAAAATACAGAATGCCGGCGATCACTGCGGCCGTCATCGCCGATGTCCAAAAAACGGGCAGCTGAGCAACGGCTGTTTCTCCGGAAAATAAGGCCGATGCCGTCGTGCGCGCGGGATTTAACGCGCCGTGAGTGACGGGATAGGAAAGCAAAACAGCTCCGGTCAGAACGGCGGCGCAGGCAAGAGGACGTTGTTCTTTGCGCTTGTCGGTTCCCAAGAAAACGCATAAAAACAGAAAGTTTAAAACGCTTTCCAGCCAAAAAACGGAACAGAGCGTATAACGTTCAACAATGTTCGCGTCGGGCGAACCTTGATAAACATAGCCTGTTTTTCCGGAATAAATATGATAAATCAATGCGACGGCGGCACACGCGCCCGCAATTTGCAACAGGATATAAGCAAACGTTTTTAATAACGTAAAACCGATGTTTTTACCGGAAAAACGCTTGGATAAAGCAAGCGAAACCGTAACAGCCGGATTGAAATGGTTGTCGGGAAAGGCAAAACACATCGCACCGTAAGCCAATCCGAAAGCCATGGATATTCCCAAATAACCGATAAAGGGTGCGGCAAAAACAACGGCACCGCATCCGATAAAGACAAAACCGAACGTGCCCGCAAATTCCGAAAGATATTTTTTCACGGTTTCTCCTGTGATAAAAATCATTTATGTGTATAATACATTTTATAAAATATCTCGTTTTTTTACAAAGAAACGGTTAAAAAGTCATGTGGTTGCGATTATTTTTTTCTTTATTGCCGATAATCGGTGTCGGCGGTTGCGCCTCTTTGCCCCGTCCCGAAGGATTTTCGTATCAGGAAATAAAGACCGAGGATTTTTCTTTGGCATCATGGGCTCGTATTGAAAAAAAAGGAAAG
>JAZNBT010000017.1:0-5695 GCA_045587165.1 Alphaproteobacteria bacterium
TACGATTATGTTCCCCGCAACCCAATTGGCTTCCGGCGAACCTTGGAAAAAAGTCGACTATATCAAAGGCTTTAACTGGTTGACCTTCTACGGCGGGAAATTTTCGACTTCACAAAAGCGTGGGATTTTCACAAATCAGGCGTTGGATGAATTTCAACCGGATTATTGGCGTTATTGGTTGATGGCCAATGCGCCGGAAAGTGCGGATTCCAGTTTTACCTTCACGTCATTCGCCGCGACGATTAATAAAGATTTGAACGATGTTTTGGGGAATTTTGTAAACCGTGTTTTAAAAATGACGGCATCGAAAATCGGACCGGAAGTTCCGGCCGGCGGAGAATGGACGGCAGTCGAAACGGAATTCGTTCAAACACTGCAAAGCAGAATCTCCGATTACACAAAATACTTGTCCGAAATGGAATTTCGCAAGGCCTTGGTTGAACTGCGCGCTATTTGGGTTGAAGGCAATAACTATTTAACCGCGGCCGCCCCGTGGACGGTTATTAAAGAAAATAAAGAACAGGCGGCAATGATTTTGCGTTTGGCTTTGAACGTCATTCGTCTGTATGCCGTTTTGTCCGCTCCGGTTATTCCCGAAACGGTTGGGCGGATTTTGGAATTATTGAAACTGGATCCGAATGACACGGCTTGGCCGTCAGAAAATCTGAGCGAAGAACTGCAGAAATTAAAGCCGGGACATGCGTTCAATGTTCCCGAACAGCCGTTATTCCAAAAAATCATGCCGGAAGCGGTTGAAGATCTGTGTCAGCGTTACGGCGGTAATCCGGAAGAATAAAAATGACCTTGTCCGGATATGTCAGCGGTCTTGTCGGTTTGTCAAAAGATGTTATCCGTTTTGTTTTCAAATTGTTAAAACGGCCTCATTATGTCGCCGGTTTGATTGCGATAATCTTGGGGGGCTTTTATTTCTGCGGTATAACACCGCGCGAAATACCGCAGGTCCTCAGTCAAAAATGGCAAGCGTTGGTCGCAAACAGAAAACAAGTCTTTTCCGAAGAATGGCAATCGATTTCAAAAAAAATTGATAATAACATCACTCCGTTGAAAAAATTAACGGGAGACATTGCCGTTCCGCAGGATATTAAACGGACGGATACGGTTCCCTCTCAGACCGTCAATGATTCACGGCAAGAAGAACAACGTTTGTACGAAGAAACTTTCGGTTGGCAAAAGGCGTTCGCCTCTTCGGAAAACGCTTTGCCGGATATGCCCGAAAAGGATATGGTTCAAGGTATTTTAGTTGTTGACAGTGCAAACAAAATCCGGATCGCGGGAAGAAAATTTTCCTTAAAAGTCAGACTTCGTCCCGGTAAAGCGGGTGATGCGTTTTTTCAATTAAAGCGACGTTATGACGGGACGGAGGCTAAATGTTTTCCGGATTCGCACGATTCAGATATGGCAAAATGTTTTGTCGGATCCTTGGATATTTCTGAAATGCTGATAGATTTCGGTTATGCCGATCCGCTTTAAGCTTTTCCCTGTTCGGCAGACAGGCGGCTGGGATCAATCCCCAATTTGTTCAATGCATACGTCCATTTCTTTTCGGGAGAAAGCATAAACACTAAATCCGTTGACGCGTCAACCGGCAACCATGCATTTTCCTTAATTTCGTTTTCCAACTGTCCGGGACCCCAACCGACGTATCCCAACGTGATTAAGTAGTTTTTTGGACCGGAACCGTTGGATATATCTCGAATAATATCGGTTGTGACGGTTAAAGAGGTCAATGATGACATAGCCAATGTCGCGGCGCTGCTGTATTCGGGAGAGTGCAATACAAAACCGCGGACAACGTCAACCGGTCCGCCGGCCAAAATCGGCGGAGGATCGAAATTCTGCGGCTGCTCAATATGCAACTGAGATAATAACGAAGGAAATGTTAAATCTTTAATCGGTCTGTTGATCATCAATCCCATCGCTCCGTCTTGGGTATGGGCGCAAACATACACTACCGAGCGGTCAAAACGATCGTCCGGCATTCCCGGCATGGCAATCAGGCATTGACTGTTAAAAAAACTCATTTTCGTTATACCCTGTCATTTCCTTTTTAATTATGATATTCTTTTTTGAAAAATATGCCATAAAAATTAAAGGATAAAAAAATGCGTCGAAATATGTTTATATTTTTATCTTTATTTATCTTTTTTGTTTTCTCTTGTCCCTGTTCGGCGCAAGCCAAATCCGAAGCTCCGACCCCTATAACAGTTGGGGATTTGGAAAAATATCAGAATTTTAATGGCAAGGAACGTCGGCACTTTCTTTTTGATTTTTATATGAAAAACAAAAAAAACGGTGTTACGGATGTAGACATTTTCAACGAATTGTTAAAATTGGATGTTAAAGACGGTCAAAATTCAGACGTCGTTAAGAACTTATCTCTTTTAGGTGCACGTTATCGGGATATTAAAGATTTCGTCAAAAGTGCCATTGATGAACTGAATATCGAGATCTTATCAAAAAATCCGGGGCGGACGGATTTTTTAATTGATATCGACGATCCTGAAACTTGGAAAAATATAAAACATTTTCAAATCGGCAACAGAACCGTCGAAGACTATATAAAACTTTTTAAAAACAGCAATTATTTTTCAGATGTTGTTACGACGGAAAATTTTTCTGCGGTATTGGCGTCCTGTGCGGATATGGAAAAAGACAAAATATATATGTCGTTTATTTTGTTCCCTCGCAACGGGGCCGTGTTTTTGTCACAGAGGGAAGGGGAAAGCGACGCCGGTATAAAAATCGACTTTTCAGGAGCTGAAAATATTGAATTTGATCCGATACGTTTTCCTTTTGAAAAACAATTTAACATAAACGGCGGGAAAGCTTTCGGGTACGAAGGAAATGTTTATTTGCCTTTTACGGCCAAATTGACGGATGGAAAAAAAGCCGGATACGTAAAAGCAGTGGTTTCTGCCGAAACCTGTAAAGACAGCCTTTGCCGGATGGAAACGACCGGTGTGATCAACTATAAAACAAAAAAAGCAGAATTGGAATCCTCCAACTGTGCAAAGATAAAGCAGCAGTTTTTTGCGGCTCCTTTATCGCAGGGAGGGGGGCTTGAACTGAAAAAAGCTTTTTTTGAAAAAGATGAAAACGGTGAAATAAATTTATTCGCCACAATTGACATACCCGCCGTTGGTGCTAAGGATCCGACGGTCATTATTAAAAATAAACAAGGGCTTTTCTTTTCCGATGCTTTTATTTCTTGGGACGGGGACGATATGCTGTTAAAATTCCGTCTGTTAAATCCCGAAAAATTTCAAGGAGAGGCGAACGTAACCATAGATATCGGTTATACGGGCAGAGCTTCGGAATTTACAACGTCCGTAAAATTGGAAAATGCATGGAAATCTTCTTCTTTTTCGTTTTTTTCCTTTTCAATTTTAGATTGTTTGTTAGCTTTTTTGCTTGGCGTTAAGTTTTTATTCTTAACACCCGTTTTATCAGCCTTTTTAATGTTGGGATATCAAGCCGCGATTGTTGACAGGAAAACATCGGCAAAAACTATTGCGTTTTATAACGGTTTGGGCAATATGTTTTATTTTTGGTGCGCCGTTTATTTGATTTGCGGTCTGATCTGCGCTTATCTCCTGCCGGAAGACATATTCTGGGGAATGCAGTTTTTATCACCGATGATAAATTTCTTGTTTTTTGTTGTCTTTTTCTGTCTTATCTTTTTTACCCCAAAGGTTTTTGACAACGTAGCGATCATTTTGATTTCAGAGCGTTTCAAAAAACTGTTTTCTGTTTTCGGTGCAGAGGATGTTCGTGAAAAAGCGGGATTGATCGTCGGCTTTATCATAGGATTGTTGCTGTTTATTACACCACTGACAGGCATGTATTATGATATCTATGTGTTGCTGTCCAGATCGGTAATTGTTTATTCTGTCGCTTTTGTAGCCGGCGTTTCGTTGCCGATTTTGATATTGTCTTTGTGTGACAAACAAGCGGCAGCCTTTTCGGTTGATGACAGAACGCGAAAACGGGTCGGTCTGATTTTACCTCTGCCTTTGATTTTGCAGGCTGTATTATTGGCTGTTTTGGTCTGGTCTCAAGCCGGTTTGGGAGCTTTAGGAATTTTGTCGGTTTTAGCGGTTTTGATCACTCTTTGCTTGAAAATCGCACCGACTTCCAAAAAACTGCCGATTTTTATAGCGATTGTGTGTGTCGGACTGGTTTCTATTCCGTTCTATCCGAATGAAAACGATCTGAATAGAAAAGGAGGCATTCTATTTGATGCAGAACTGTTATACAGTCGTATGAAAGAAGGAAAGTCAGTTTATGTAAACGTGACGGAAAGTTTCTGTTTGTCCTGTCAATGGAACAGAATGATTATGATAACTCAAGGGGCCGCCAAAGAAATCGAACGCGGAGATCTGACGGTTATGCGTATCGGTTATAAAGATCCGTTCATAAAACGTCTGCTATCTCAGGGCAGGGAATACAGATTGCCGATCAATTTGATGTTTTCCTCGCTATATCCTGAAGGAAAAGTCATTGATTCCGTCCTGAATCCATGGATCGCGCAAGAAATAACCGTAAAAAACGTTACGCCGAAGGAAAACGAGCCAGATCCGCAAAACGTGCAGACAGAAAGTCAGCCAACTCCTGCGGCGAAAGGCATAGATTGATTCCGACTTTGCCAGCGCTGATACAGAATTTATCGTAAAGAAGAGCCGTTTCATCAATAAATGTTGTAAACGGCTTTTTCATGCCGACCGGCGAACATCCGCCATGAACATATCCCGTGAGCGGCAACAATTGTTTTAACGGCAGCATTTCAATACTTTTTTGACCGGCGGCGGCAGCAGCGCGTTTTAAATCCAATTCGGCGACAGACGGCACAACAAAAACAAAGTATTCGCGCGAAGAAGATTGCGTCACCAATGTCTTAAAAACTTGTTCGGGCGCTTGGCCTATTTTTTCTGCAACGGAAACGGCATCAATCTTGCCGTCTGCGGTTTCGTATTCATAATATTCGTATGAAATATGAGCCTGATCCAACAGACGCATGGCATTTGTTTTTTTTAAATCTTTGTTTTTCATTATTATTCTAAGGAGTAACTTCTGTTCCGTTCATTCCGGCCGTAACCGTCAACGGTAAAATCATACCGTCCAATTTGATTTTTGAACGATTTTCCAAATAAAAATCCATAAAGGCGCGACGATCCATTAACGGCATACGCTCAACCGAATCCAAAAAAATCAAACTGATTTCTTTTTGCAAACGTCCCGTTTTTTCCAAAAGACCCGAGCGGTAAAAATCAGCGGCGGCTCTGTCCGTTTTTTTTGCTGTTATGGCCTGAAACATCTGTGTTTTTTCTGCTAATATGTCATCAACGGATTCATTTAGCAACGCATTGGTTTGCTTGACCGCTTTTTTCATTTCGGCTCGCCCCTGAGATGTTAAACGCGTTATAAAATCAGGGGATAAAAGAACGTTCTCAGGTTCAGGCGACAAGATAATACCAACTCCGATACCTGCTAAAAAACAGATTGAACAGCAAAGAAACAGGTGCTTTTTCATTACCGTCCCAAAGCATTTGCTCGCATTGCCGCCAACAAAGGCGCTTTGGCCGCTCCCCGTTGCTTTTCGGCCAGAGCACCGTTTGAAAATTTCTTTACGCCGGAATCTTTGAAAAAAGATGCCGCCTTTTGCCGTTCCTTTTTT
>JAZNBT010000018.1:0-2251 GCA_045587165.1 Alphaproteobacteria bacterium
ACAACGAAAACGGGGCCGACGGGGGGCAATGGATCACACTTCCAACGGAAGACATAAACGGCGCGCTGGATAAGATTGCCTATGATATGAATGATTTGGATCCGGAATTTTTCATTAACGATTATGAGTGGACGATTGAAAACGATTTACGCCCAATCGGTGAAATGGAGAATATCGAAGAACTAAATGAAGAGCTGCAGCGCCTGGACGATCTGGACAAATGGGAACAAGAAATATTTGCTGCTGCTGTTGAAAATTGGGGTTATGATTCCGTGGATCTGGACGACCTGGACGAATACAACCTATATACAAATATTAATACGGATTACGACCTAGGTTATTACCTTATACACGACGCCGGAATATATGATCTTTCCAGCATGGGGGCGCTTGCTGATTACATCGATTATGAAAGCTTTGGCCGGGACGTGCGTTTTGAATCGGACGGCGGATTTACTTCACTAGGCTGGATCGAACGTTGTTAGTAATAGGGCGCTATATAGGGCGCGACGCAAACGGAAAACCAATATTTCAAATTATAACTAGGGGGAAAAAATAACATGTTTATTTATAAAAATATTATCGCTGGGGACTTTCTTATTAAATCGGGGGAATACAACTACAAAATGAAAATTGACGGTTGGCCGTCGGGCGGATTTTCCGCCCCAACCGACGCCGACGCGCTTGCAATCTTTCACGGAATTTTAAAAGGGGAGAATTAATAATGAAAATATACGCAAAACAAATCAATCCGGAATATCAGGAAAGCCCGTTTTTCTATGATGAACCCGCCGAAATTTACCCGGGGATTATATTCGACGGAAACCGCCATTATAACAGCCATACCACGGCGGAATATGACCATCTGATCCGATATCTGGACGCTATGGCCGGAGAGTGGGAGGATTCAAATTTTTGGTATGAATGGGATTATACCGCACGAAAAAGCATAGTACACAAGAAAGCAAAACCGGATTGCACTTTGTCTGAGCTTTTGCATGGCTATGGTTTTTCCCGTAATGATAAAAAGGACTGGACAACAAAACAGCGGCACAAGTGGCGCTTGATATTTGAGAGCGACGATCCGACAAGCGACGGAAATATTTGTCAGGCCCTTGAGCTTATCACCGGGAAAAAACACGACACGGCCACAATTCGCGGATGCTGTCAAAGTGATTGGCAGGATATAATTTATCCTGTTGAGGAGTATTCCCGGGAATGTATTGAAACCTTGGAAGCCGATTATTTTAACACCGGGACGGAGTGGATCGTACACGATGAAGAAAGCGATCCGGAAGAACCGGGGGAAATTTCCGGGTACAGCGTTTATTGCTACGGGTGGAACAATGAGCAGATCCGCGCCGAAATTGCAGCGGCAGCAGGAGCCGCGCCGGGGGATGTTGTTTTATACGAATACGCGGGATCTTACTCTATACCAAAATACAATAAAGTGGGGGCTTAATTATGGAAAACTACAGTATTTATTTAGAAACAGAAAACGAAAAATATAGCTTTATTGAAATTACACGCCAGGCGGGCGCGGTCCTGGCCGCCGTTTCCGGCTGTGGTCCTGGTTATCATATTTGTTTATTGGCGACGCCTGGACAAGCGGACCGGATAAATGCAGCGTGGACGGGGGCGGCGGTTTGATCGTTATATACATTATAGTAATAATCTTTTATCTACCTTTATCAATCATATTTAAGCTAACAAACAACTATAAAAAATAAGCCCCGTTACGGGGCTTTTCTTATACCAGGGGGTAATAACATGGATAAAATTATATTAAGCAGCGCGGACGTAGAAACACTCTTAAAATGGCGTGATAACAATATAGATCTAGTACGCCGGGCGCCGGCGCCGTTCAAAGGAATTATATTGGATTTTCCGGAAACAAAAATACAAGTAAAGGCAATAAACGACGCGGGCCGGATCACGTTTTATATATCGGTTAATGGTGTCCGCCTGGGGAAAATAACGGGCTTGCATTTGCCTGGGGCCTTTTTCAAGATATACAAGGACACAACCGGCCTAAAACGCGACGACGTGCAAAGCGTTATTACCGTTTATATTTCTTTAATGGCTTTGATCGTTTTTCATGAACCGGTACCAGCGCCGGCGCCGGAAGTGAAAAGTACGCCAGGCACAAAAAACAAAGGAAAACAGCGCCCCAAAACAAAGGGGAAAACCTATATACTAAAACGCCGCGGCGCGGATCCGATTGTAACAACGCCAGGCACAAGGGCAAAAC
>JAZNBT010000019.1:0-7981 GCA_045587165.1 Alphaproteobacteria bacterium
ATACAATAAGAAAACAGAAAATATTTTTCATTCAATATTAAATATAAAACGATACGATGCTATTACTTTGTTCTTATTGATCGGCTTAGTTACAAGCTGGAATATTGGACAATCAAAATCAAACAAAAAATTTATATCTGAAACATCTAAGTATTTAAGATCATTGAAGCTTTGTGATTCAGAATTTACTTTTTATAGCTATTTATGGTTTGCCGCAAAATATGAAACTTCTGAAGAAATTTATGCTTATTTATATAAATATCAATATTTTTGGATTAAAAATTCTTTTCTAACGCGCCAAGTGGCATCTATATTACCTCGCCTTTTACCAGATTTAGAAGACAAATACAATGAACTATCTGATTTTATTATACATCGTGATTACAGTGATTCATCTTCCGTTCTGTATAATATAAATGAGTTAAAAACATCTAACAATATAAAATACCTAAAAGAATATTTATTCCCTGTACACACGCACAAGAAAGGATATCCTTTACCTAAATTCTTAATTCTCTATACTTTTTGCTTCAACAAAAAGTTATCAAAAAGTTTTAATATCGACAACGAAATAAAAAAGCATATAAAAGATAAATGGTTCTTATTTTGGATAAATAAAACAAAATATATAAAACAAACAATAAAAAAGAAATAATCCCATAAAAAACTTATCTTGCGCACAAGAACAAATTTATTTGATATTTTTATCAAAAATCTATTATACACAACAATCCCCTTCAGAAAAAACTTACACCTCCGTCCCCTCAATCCCCATTGTGATATCCTTGAACATCTCCGCACTCCACAAATCCAAGGCTGACGAGTTTTTGATAAATGGCAGGACGTCTTGCTTTGCTTGTTCAAAGTCTATGCATTCAAACCGGTCGTTCAGCATTGAAACCAGTTTTTCCGCATCAAAATCATCGTTCTCGTTCATAACGCCGGAAGCAACCAGACGGGCTTTCAGGTGCGGTAGATTGACCTTTGTTTTTTTTGCCAGATAAAAGACATAATCGTATAAATCCCTCCCCTTGATGCGACTTTTCCACGCACGACAAAGAACGGCGTGAATCTTCCCTGCAAACAGCGACGGCATATCATACAGCTTCACTTGATACGGCGACGGCAACAACCGGTATTTGTTTTCAAACCGTGCAAAAGCAGGCGGATCTGTGTCGATTTCAAATTTGATTTTTATCAGCTCCGTCGCCCCGATACCGACGTTTTGAAGCCCGTAAACGCTCAAAATGTGTTCTCGGGTATTCCCTTTCAAAAAGGCCGACTTGACAGCAGAATCCGCCGTTTTTTGCTTTTCCTCGATAGAAAAGTTCAGCCCCAGTGACGCCAGTTCGCTTTCCAAGCTCGAAAAATAGCGTTTCAACTGAAAATCCGCATCCGGCTCCGTTAAGGAAAAATCCAAATCTTCGGAAAAACGGTCAAGCCCGTAAAAAATCCGCAATGCAGTTCCACCGTAAAAAGCGGCTGCCTTGAAAAAGCCCGCTCTGGACAATCCGCATAAAACCGCTTCCTGAACGACTTCTTTCAGCGCGTTTTTCTTGTCTTCGATCGTCTTTGTTTCATAGTCGTCAAGCATTTGTTCTAAAACGGTTTTCATATCAGTTTCTTTCGAAAAAATTTGTTTAATAAAGTCAGATTGGTTGATCGATACAAAGGGCTCAATGCGTTGATTGTGTCCGCGTTTAATTTTTGCAGTTCCTGTTCATCAAGGCGCAAGTCATCAAACATCAGGGCGTTTAAATCGTTCATATTCCTGACGGGAGGCAGAGAATACAGCTTGTCACACAGGGCTTTTTCCGGTGTCGCGATCTGATACGAATATCCGTTTTCCTGATAAAGCGCGATTTCCAACGGATAAACCGCCGCCGGAATATCCCGATACGTAAATACGCCGAAATGATTTTGGTATTTTTTGGTCTTGTTCTTCTTAAATGACGCCGAAGTGTAAGTGTGATACACCGCTTCGGGAATCAGGCCATACCGCGCCAAAGCGTAATCAAAAGACAAATAAGATGGCCCGTAAATACGTCCTGCAAGATACATTCCCGACACATCGGCATTCGTTTCATAAAGCCCGCGCGAAACAGGAATCAGTCGCCCGGCTTGTATTTCCCGCCGTATTTTACCCTTAACATCCGTGTAATCCGCAAACTTCAAAGCTAAATCGTCAAACAAATAAATCATATTTCCTCCAGATAGTTTTATGTTATCAAACCATTCGGAGCAAATCAACAAATTTACAATTCTCTTCCTGATAAGGATTGATCCCTTTCCTTTTCACGCTCCTTTTTGATTTCCGGATGAGCGGTCAGGATACGGTGTAATTCGCGACGCAGAGCGTCGTTTTGAGCTTGTAAAACGGCATTTTCATTTTCGGTTTGTTTCGCTTGGTTTTGCGCTTCTGTAATGGCTTTGTAGCTGTCCAACTCTCTGCGTTCGGATAAGAGGACTTCCAAAGCGATCTTTTCCTGATACTCAATGCCTTTCATCCTTGCCAACCGACAAAGATTTTCATATTCCTCTTTGGGCAAAGTGACTTTGTTTCCGAACAGGTTTTCTTTTACATTTTTCGGCGGTTCAAACCGTTGTCCGATAACCTTGCCGTATTCAAGACAAGCATGCTCTTTAGCTTTCAAATCGTTGTTCAACGCCTTTAACCGCTTTATCGATGTTTCACGTTTCAGCTCCGCCACACTCCTGTTTCCGTCGCGCGTCGCTTCATTTAAAATATCCGTTTCATATCCGAGGGATTTTTCAATATGCTTTGATAACTCTGAATGGAATGTCTTCAAATCCTTTCGGGCGACACAATCATGTGCTGACACGCGTTCTCCGCCTCGTTTCTCATCAGGAACGACCGGAACCCAACAAAAATGAAGATGCGGTGTCGTTTCATCCTTATGCACCCAAGCCGCAACAGTGTTACGCTCCCCGTATTTACCCGATAGAAAAGCATAAGCCGCCCGAAAGAACTTTTCTTCGTCCTCCGGTTTGACATTTTGAGGTAAAGTCACAACCCAACTGCACATCACGTTGACGTCTTTTCTGTTTAAGGTACGGGCTTCGGAACATCTCTGTTTGATAAAATCCCCCATGGATAAGTCCCGCTGCGGGGCGAGATCGTAATTCAAGGCCGTTTTATCCGGATTTATGTTTGTATTGGAATGAGGGAGTTCCGTTCCTTTTTTTGCTTCTTCGCTTCTTGCGTCATGACGAAGCAATCCTTTGACGGCTCCTCGCGTGTATTTTTGATAATGAGCCATAATCCGACTTTTCCTTTTTGTTCCGCCCGCCTGTCGCGTCTGTTGACGCTCCCGTTCCGCGGCAGTTTAAAACGGGTGTTTCTTTCGTTCGTAATTTGAAAAAAATTTCTTCTTCGTTTAAGGTTTTCTCTTCTATCGCCGATTTTTAAAATCCGGAGCAAACGCCCCCTCTGTTGTCGGGAGCGTCTGCCGTGAAGTTTCTCTTCACCATCGGATTTGTAAAAATGCGATAGCAAGTTAGCGCAAAATTTTTGCGCCCTTGCCAAAGGAGCTGCGCCCCTTTTGGATTACCCCTTGTCCACCGCTTTGGACGCCAGCCATTCGTCAAGATCTTCCTTGCGATAACGGATCGCTTTACCGAGTTTCAAATAACGCAAGCCGTATTTGTTCGTCATGCGCCAAACGGCAAGCGTATTTATCTTGACCCCGATATATACGGCGGCGTCACGCGGTGTCATCAGACCGCTCGGCATGACATTGCACGTTTCGGATACGTTTTTGACAAACGGCAGGACATCTTGCTTTGATATATCTGTTTTTCAAAATCAATCATTTTTCACTATCCACTCGCCGCCTTTGAGCGAAGCGACACGGGCAACAATCCCCTTGTCTTTCTGCTTTTTCAGTTGCCATTTTACGCCGCTTTCGGAAACACCTTTATTTTCGCCCGTTCCTGACGGGTGATTTGCAAATCGGGTTCAATCGCTTCGGCAAACGGCTTATTATACCTGAGCATTACGTGAAAGAAAGCATCCGTGACTTTTCGCGTATTTTTTGACTCCGCGAGCTTTCTTATGTATAATGCGCTCCGTTTTTTCATGTTTACACGGAAAGTGCGTCTTATGGGTCTTTTACAACAAAGCTTTGAAAAGCCGAGCATTCAAAAAGAATCTTCGATTCTGGGCCAGTTGTTTTCCTCGCCCCTAATCCGCGGTTTTTACAAAGACGAAAAGCCCGTCATAGACTTTAAAATCGACGGTAAAAATTTTGAAAAACGCCGTATGGTTTCCTTAATCAATACGATTGCCAACAGTTCCCCGACCGGACGGAAAATTTTGGAAGACGCCGCCAAAAACGGTTATTCCTTAGGTTTCGAAACGCAATCCGACAGCTTCGGATTTTGTGATGAAGCCAAAAAAATCATCCGGTTAAATCCTCGTTCCAACGATGCGAAACTGATAACGACTTTGGCTCATGAAGCCCGTCACACGCAGCAGCATATGACCGGAATTTCAAACGACCGGTGCCACTATGACGTCGCAACAGAGCTGAAACTGCGCCGCGCCACGGAAGCGGACGCTCAAGCCGCCGCCGCACAAACCGCTCTGGAAATCCGCGCCGCAACCAAAGACGATTCCGTTTGGAACAGCTTTAAAAAAACTTATTCCAAGCTTTCTTCAGGCATAAAAGAACCGCCTCTTTCAAAATCTTTGGACGACGTCGTCAAAGACAGCGACAAGCATATGCAGGACGCGTTTAAAGGTTGGTTCAATCAGGCCGGACTTATCAGTTCCTATGAAATCGGATATATGTACGCCTACATTTATGCCATTGAATACAATTCAAAACTGAAGGCGTTTAAAGATTTGCCTTTCGAAGGCTCTTTGTCTTCGGCGGACATTTTAAAAACGATTTGCGTCAATGCAAAAGGCCAATCTTATTTTGCCGACGATTTGAACATCATGGAACGTGAACCGGAAATGTGCGGAATATCAACCGAAACACGTTCCGCCGTTAAAAGATTTTTTGAGGACCGCGAAAAACTAACCGGTAAACCTCAAGACAAAAGCTATGAAAATCTGCCCGACAGAGGAAGCCTGTTCAAACACAGAGTTCGTTCTCAAACCCGTCATGCGGAACAAAAGCCTTTGTCCGCGCAAATGGTCGCCGCATTAAAGAACAAAACACGTTGATATTTTATTTCTTTCATATCTAAAAAAAGCCCCGCCAAAAGACGGGGCTTTTTTTCATACGATGAAAATTAATAATTTTCGGCGCGAACTTCGAAATAGCTCTGCGGATGAGAGCAAACCGGACAAATTTCAGGCGACTTTTTACCCATGACCAAATGTCCGCAGTTACGGCATTCCCACATCGTTTCGCCGGCTTTTTCAAATACAGCCTGCATTTCGACGTTTTTCAACAATGCGCGATATCTTTCTTCATGCGATTTTTCGATAGCGGCAACCATACGAAACTGAGCGGCCAATTCGACAAAACCTTCTTCTTCGGCTTCTTTGGCAAAGGTTGCATACATATCCGTCCATTCGTAGTTTTCACCTTCGGCGGCATGCAACAGGTTCTGAGCCGTATTGCCCAATTCGCCCAAAGCTTTGAACCACAATTTGGCGTGTTCTTTTTCATTGTCGGCCGTTTTGGCAAACAACGCGGAAATCTGTTCATAGCCTTCTTTCTTGGCAACACCCGCGAAATACGTGTATTTATTACGCGCCTGAGATTCGCCCGCAAAAGCCGTCCACAGATTCTTTTCCGTTTTGGATCCTTTTAATTCCATTTTTTTCTCCTACTTTAAGTACATCTAAAATTCAGGGGGATTTTAAACGTTATATCAATAAATGCAATTCTTTTTATAAACGCGGTATACAGCATCTGACCCGATCGTCATAAAGGCTTTCGATCACAACATCAACGCCGTACAATCTTTTGATCAGATCCGCCGTTATCGTTTCTTTGGGACTGCCGTCCGCCATGATTTTCCGATCGGCCAAAGCCAGCACGCGATCGGCATACAAAAACGCCTGATCGGGAGAATGGGTGGAAAACAAAATCGTATACCCCCGATCCGCCAGCTCACGCATTTGCTTCAGAACCCTCAAACCGTTGCCGTAATCCAGATTGGCGGTCGGTTCGTCCATAATCATAACGCCGACTTTTTGAGCCAACGCTCTGGCGATCAAAACCAGTTGGCGTTCGCCGCCGCTGATATGACGGTAATCCCGATCTTTTAAAAATGAAATATTCAACTGTTCCAAAGCCTGCAAGGTAATTTCGTTTTGTTCGTCCGAAGGCACCCTGAACCCGCGCAACCGCGCCGTCGTTCCCATCAGAACCATATCAAAAACGCTGAAATTAAACGCGGTATCATGCGATTGAGGAATATACGCCGCCAATCCCGCCAATTTTTCCGCCGGCAGTTTTTTAGTTTCGACGCCGTCGATGGTCGCTTTGCCCGTATAATCGGTCAGCAATCCCAGAATACATTTGAACAGCGTGCTTTTTCCGACACCGTTCGGCCCCAAAACCGCCGTAACGGATCCGCGCCCGACAGAAAAGGAAACATTTTCCAGAACGGTTCTGTCTTTGTAGGAAAAGGTCAGATTTTCAACACACAACGTCATGCGTTTTCCCCTTTGGCCGTAATCAGGTAAAGGAAGAACGGCGCACCTATAAAAGCCGTCAAAATACCGATCGGTATTTCGGATGACGCCATGCTTCTGGCAACATCGTCGACAACCGGCAAAAACGTCGCCCCCAGCAACATGGATGCCGGCATCAGATATCTGTAATTACTGCCGACCAATCGCCGCGCCATATGCGGCACGACCAATCCGACCCAACCGATGATACCGCTGACGGAAACCGCCGCCGCCGTTATCAATGAAGCGCAAAGAACAATAATCAAACGCAATTTGCGGGCATTGACGCCCAACGCCCAGGCTTCTTCGTCCCCCAAAGTCAGCACGTTGATTTTCCAACGAACCAAAAACAACGGCACCAATCCGACCGCCATGACGCACGCCGAAAAAAGCAACGTCACCTGACCGGATCCGGCCAAACTGCCCATCAGCCAATAGGTGATCGCAGGCAGCTGATCCGTCGGATCGGCCAAGATCTTGACCAGCGAAGTCGCCGCCGAAAACAAAGATCCGACGACGATTCCCGACAAAATCAGCGCCAAAATCTGCCGTCCCTGAGCCTTGCGGCTGATCAGCCAGGCGGCTCCCGTACATAACAGGCTGAAAACAAACGCGCTGACAACGATGGTCGATCCGTCCGCCCCGCACAACAACGCCAAAGCCGCCCCGAACGCCGCACCGGCGGAGGCGCCCAATATATCGGGTGAAGCCATCGGATTTTGAAAAACGCCCTGATACGCCGCGCCGGCAGCGGACAGAGAACACCCGACCAGACAGCCCGTCAAAATACGCGGCAATCGAATATTGATTAAGACCGTCTGCGCCTGTTGCGTCCAAAACGGTTCCGTCGGGAAAAATTTTGACATCAGAATGCCGATCACTTCTTTTAAAGAAATCGGATAACGCCCGATTAAAAAAGAACAAAGAGCCGCGCCCAAAGCCAAAACGGCCAAAAGGATTATTTTTTGAAACGGCGAAAAGCGTTTTTTTAAACAAAGCATACGGATGCCCTTATCAAATCAACGATACGACTTTACACGTTCCGAATGATATAAATCAAGCGCGTATATGAACAAAGATTGAACCGATATGATAAAAAGGCTATATTACGAACAACAGCAAACGGAGGATTTTTTCATGACGGACCGCATTCAAAAAGCCGTAGATTTACGTAACGTTGACGGGTACAACTGCGCTCAGGCCGTTTTATGCGCATACGCCGATTTGTTCGGCCTTAACGAAAAAACAGCCTACAGACTGGCCGAAGGATTCGGATCGGGCATGGGCGGCATGGGAGACACGTGCGGTGCGGTCACGGCGGCG
>JAZNBT010000020.1:0-90890 GCA_045587165.1 Alphaproteobacteria bacterium
ACCATTTCCATAGATCGGATATATATGGGTTTTGTCTGGTATTGCGCCTTTTATGCTATCTTCCGGCACTTCTCCTCCTGTATATATATCACACACATCTCCAAGTTGCATAAACTTAACCGATTGCCCCCCCCCCGTGTATTCTTTGTCGAAGCTTAGGAGCCGGTTGCGATAATATTCATATTGTTTTTTTCTAGCTTCCAGCTCCGCTTCCAGCTCCGCTTCCAGCGAGGTAAAAGCATCCAGTATCTTCACAATCTCTTCTTGCACAGGCAACGGCGGCACAGGAATGGATAGCTTATTAAGTTGCTTTCTGCTTAAGCTCGGTATGCCAGCCCCTTGTTGTGATTTCATAAAGTCATCTTGATTGTTTTTAAGAATGTAATACACATACTTCTTCAATACTTCTTTGGTAGTAAGTTGAATGGTATAACAGTGTGCACCTGCCCAAAAGTTTTCAGTCATCCAGTTTACATATCCAGCAGAAGCTCCCCCTTGACTAATCGCTATGTTATCTTTGTCAGTGTTATATTCATTATAGCGACCAGATGGATATATGCCACCGTTCATAACAGGATATAATCCGTCATCATAAAGAAGATTTTTGTTTAACTGTTCTCCTGTATCAATGTTTGCAAGGGTTTCCAAATCCCTATATTCTACACCATTCGGACAGTATTGCTTAATTAAGGTTTCAATCTTACTCATCGGAATGGTTCTCCTGTTGCAGCAATTTTTTGACCTCTTTATCAAAGTCGGATTCTATTTTTTGTGTTTTGTTGAATACGTCGTATTCGGCTTCCGCTTTTGCAACGGCTTGTTTCTTGGTGATCAAACCTTTATTGTTGTCCGGCAGGGTGTCATATTTACGGAATGACAGAAATTCGTTAACGCTCTTGGCAAACTCTTCCATAGTAAAGGTGTTTTCGCGTTCAATCAGATCTTCAATATAATCGAAATATCCTGAGACAACTCTTTCCAAACGCCTTATTTCCTTTTCAGGCAGGTAGTTCTTAGCAATAGACACATCAGATTTCAGGATCCTGCCATCAGGCGAATGTTTCCATGTCGTCAATCCCATGTGTTCTTTATTGCTGTCTGCTTGGTTGTAAATGATCTCAGCCGCCGTGTGTCCGGTAATAGCATAGTGAAACTTGTTTTGAACGGTGGCGTAAAATTCTCGGGTTATAGGGCTGTCTTTATCGTAATCAATGGAACATTCGGCAAAGATATCTGTAATTTGTTGGTAAATGCGACGTTCCGAAGCTCTGATGGAACGAACCCGTTCCAATAATTCGCGAAAATAATCCTGACCAAAAGCAGCCTTACCTTGCTTCAGTCGTTCATCATCTAAGACAAACCCTTTCTGGATGTATTCTTTCAGAACCTTTGTCGCCCATATTCTGAAATGGGTAGCCTGCAGGGAATTAACGCGATAACCTACGGAAATGATAGCGTCCAGATTGTAGAAATTGGTTTCAGATGTTTGAGTTTTATTAGCAATAGCGCCGTGTTGAGTGGTTATTTCCATTTTGGAAATAACCACATTTTCTTCTAACTCTTTCTCTTCAAAAATATTCCTCAGATGCTTACTAATAGCCGGTGTTTGAACGCCGAACAATTCAGCCATCGCTTTCTGTGTCAGCCATATCGTATCGTCTTTAATAATGGCGTTGACCGTAACATCTCTGTCAGGAGCGTTATAAATCAAAAAGTTAAATTCATTCGTCATTCTTATGCTACTCCTTCCAAATCAGCAACAATAGCATCAATTTGTTTTCGTAAAATATCTTGTTTGGCGACAATCTCTTTCAGTTTGCGGTTTAATTCTTTAATGTCTACCGCTTCTTTATTGTCCTTTTGTTCGACATACGATGAAACCGAAAGATTGTATTCATTTTCACTGACAAGACCGTTCTTTATCAGCCGGGTAAAATTTTCGATATCTTTGCGTTCGATATAGGCGTTCAATATCTTGTCTATATTTTCTTGTGACAGCTTGTTTTTGTTGCCCTCATGGACAAATTCGTTACTAGCATCGATAAACAGAATATGATTGTCGCGTTTGCTCTTTTTCAAAACAATAATGCACGTAGCTATACTGACACCAAAGAATAGATTTTGAGGCAGCTGTATCACACAATCGACAAAGTTGTTATCAATCAGATACTGACGGATCTTTTGTTCCTTTCCTCTGCGATATAAAACCCCAGGAAATTCGACAATCGCCGCTGTGCCATCGGCAGCAAGCCAGCTTAACATGTGCATTGTAAACGCAAGATCCGCTTTGCTGTTTGGAGCTAATACCCCCGCAGGAGAATAACGAGGATCATTAATTAACAAAGGATTTGAAGCCCCTTCCCATGGAATTGAGTAGGGCGGGTTTGAAACGATGGCTTCAAAGGGTTCATCATCCCAATGCTGAGGATTGGTAAGCGTGTCGCCCAATGCAATATCAAATTTATCATAATTGATATCATGCAAAAACATATTGATACGGCAGAGGTTATAAGTGGTAATGTTTATTTCTTGACCGAAGAACCCTTGAGTTACCTTGTCTTTGCCTAATACTTTGGCAAATTTCAGTAACAATGAACCGGAGCCGCATGCCGGGTCATAAACTTTGTTGACCTGCTGCTTAAATTTATTCGGTTGCGTCGTATCTACCAGAGAAATCTTTGCCAATAACTCAGAGACTTCCTGCGGCGTAAAAAATTCGCCTCCTTTTTTACCGGCGGTACTTGCATACATGCTCATTAAGTATTCATAAGCGTCGCCGAATAAATCAATGGTGTTTTCTCCAAATTCACCCAAATTTAAACCGGCAATCGCATCCATGATTTTGACAAGCGTTTTATTTCGTTCCTCAACGGTCGAACCGATGTTCTTGCTATTGACATCTATGTCATCAAACAATCCTTTGAAGTTTTCTTCACTCGCCGTTCCTTGAGAAGATCCTTCAATATTTTTAAAAATACGGTTTAACGTGATATTCAAATTATCGTCGCTTTTGGCTTTCTTTTGCACATTGCAAAACAGTTCTGACGGCAGAATAAAGAAACCTTTTGACGGAACGATGCTCTTCCTTGCCCGTTCAGCTACATCATCAGACATTAACGCATAATCATCGTTTCGTCCTAATTTCCTTTGCATCTGATTGATATAGTTCGTAATGTTCTCTGAAATGAAACGATAGAACAGCATCCCTAACACATAGGATTTGAAATCCCACGCAGCTACGGCACCACCATGCACTAAATCGCAGGCCATTTTCCATATAACTCTGTGCAATTCGGCTCTTTCTGTTTCTTTACTCATAAAGGATTCTCCATGGATTCGTTACGCCACTGCAAAAGCATACATCATAGGGGTTAAGAAAAATGTAAAAACAGGATGTTTATTTTTCTATGTATTGTCTGTCTTGCATGCTTTTTAAGTTATTGATTTTATTAAGGGCGGTTTCTTTGCAGGATAGCCTTTTTGTAATACAAAAAGATCGAAAAAACACTCCTTCCTTGCCCTTGAAATTACCTTAAAACAACAATAGAATTTTACTGTCACGCACGCTTGAACGATAAAAAACAGAGAGGCAAAAATGAGTCTTATTGTTAAATCGTTCAGAATAGAAAAAGAAATTTGGGACGCGCTTTTTGCAGAGAAAACATGTCCGTCCAGATTGATTCGGTTATTCATAATAGCAGGGCTTCATCAAATGAAAATTCCGCATTATGACGAAATTCTTTTACTGATAAAGCTTGAAGAACATGCTCGCAAGATCGGTGTTAACGTTAATCAAGCAACTCGTGCGCTGAATACAACTCTGATAAAAAAGGATTCTCTTGAAGAAAAAACTTTACGGGATCTACAACTTGCATGTCGGCGAATTAGTACGCTCCGAATGGAAATCCGCGATTTGTTGGAAGTGTACTATAGTGCGTAAACGATATTGACCGGATAAAAATATTCACGGGACGGCAGATAGAATTTTTTCATTTGCTGTCCCGTGAATGTGTATGCGAACTTTTTATAAAACAGATTGTATTTAATTATGAGAAAATTATAAGGAGCTTGGTATTTTATGAAATTTTCAGGTAGAATGTGAAAAATATACAGATAAGAAGGTATAATATGTCAAGAACAACAGATCTTGCGAGTAAACTCGTTTTTGAAGCACTCAAAATATTGAAAGATAATGAAGGAGAGTTAGCATCAGCTTCATTAATGGATGTATTGAGTAAGCGTGTATCTCTAGATGATTGGGCAAAAGGTATATTAGAGAAGAGCGGGAATGTTCGTTGGAAATCAATTTTGCATTTTTATTCAATAGATTTAATAAAAGCTGGTTACTTGATAAAGAAAAAGGGAGTTTGGTATTTAACTCCTGAAGGTGAAAAGGCTTTGGAAAAAGGTGAAAAAGATCTTTTTAAGTCTGCGCAGACTTTGTATAAAATATGGTATGAAAAAAATCAATTCATCGATAAAGATGTCCCTGAAGATAAAATTGAAGAAGAAACTCAAAAAGTTTCATCAATACTCGATGATGCGAGGTCAAAGGCGAATCAATCTTTCCGTAAATTTATATTGGAAGAGTTTGATCCGTACTCCTTTCAAGAATTATGCGGAGCTCTATTTCGGGGAATGGGGTATTATACGCCTTTCGTCGCTCCGAAGGGAAAGGATGGCGGAGTAGATGTAATAGCTTACAAAGATCCTATAGGCAGTACGACGCCACACATAAAAATTCAAATAAAATATCGTCAAGATACCAAAGCTACTTCACAAGAATTGCGTCAGTTAAAAGGTATTTTAACGTCAAATGATATAGGCGTTTTTATCTCTATATCCGGTTTTGCTTCCGATGCTTTAAAGGAATTTAAACATTCTAATCCGCATATCGAATTGATCGATTTAGAGCGTTTTGTTGAGTTATGGCAAGAATTTTATGGAAATATGAAAGATGAAGATAAAGCTTTAATGCCTATCAGCCCAGTGTATTTTGTTGATAAGGTATAATACGTTCAAGCCCTTTTAAATCGCAAAATATGTTTTAGAGGGTACAAGAATAATGCATTTTAATTTTTTATTAATGCGCTGATATAGTCAATTTTAAATTCCTTTTCACGTTTCTTTCAAGCGGCTGTTCAGCCATACGTCTAAATCTTCTTTGCGGTATTTGATGCGTCCGCCGACTTTGATGTAGGGAAGCGCATAACGGTGCGTGCATCGCCAAACAGCAAGCGTTCCGATAGTCACGCCGATATAGTCCGCGGCATCGCGTGGCGTTAAAAGATGTTTGTATTCTGTCATAAAATACTCCTTTCATTTGGGACGCATTGCGCCCTTATAAAAAAACGTTAAAAGGAGTATGAAAATATTAAGAAGCGTTTCTTGGGTTGTGTCAAGGAGCTTTTTGGCGCAAAGAAAGTCAATCAATCTCAAAAGGGGATTTTTTTCTTGAAGGCTATTTGAAAAAGAATCATACTTATTTTTGTAAAGACGACTTGAAGAAAGGTGTTCGGCTTCATTGACCCGGCATTGACCTGAAGAAAAACGACAGAAATTTTTTGTCATCGGAAAACAAAAAAGCCGTTGAAAATCAACGGCTTGGAAGTGGCTGGGGAACCTGGACTCGAACCAAGACTAACGGAGTCAGAGTCCGCTGTTCTACCATTAAACTATTCCCCAACGAATAAAGTATGATTTATATAATCCTTTGCGTTTTGGTTGACAAGACTTTTTTTTGATTTTTTTCATTATGCCATCAGGCCGCGAACGCCATCTATGATAAATTGCGATGCCATCGCTCCCAAAATAATGCCCAGCAGTTTGGATATTACGGTATTGATTGTTTGACCGAACAAACGGGCGAATAAATTGGACATTCTGAACAAAACATACGTAATCAGGCTGACTGCGATCAAAGAACCGATAACATATGCTTGCAGTCGGATGTTTCCGTGGCGTTCGGACATTAACAATATAATTGATGCAATCGATCCCGGACCGGCGATTAACGGTACGGCCAAAGGAAAAACAGATACGTCGTTTTCATACGGATTGTCGATCGCGTCGTCCGCGGCTTTTTCCTTTTGTTCGTCAATAAAAATCATTTGCAGAGCGACGATAAACAGCATAATTCCCCCCGCGATGCGGAATGCCGGTATCGATATCCCCAACAAATTTAAGAAAGCTTCCCCCGCATAAGCGAAAAACAGCATGACCGCAAAGCCGATCAAAACGGAACGTTTGGCCATTAACAAACGGTATCCCGGACGAGGGCTTTCCGTCAGGCTCATAAAAATCGGCATATTGCCGATCGGATCCATCGTAACAAAAAGCATCGTAAACGACGGAAGAAACAAATCAAGAAATACCGTCATGCTAAAGATCCTTTTCCTAAAGTTTATAAAAGGATAGCATAAACAATTCGAAAAATGAAAGAGAGGAAAAAAGATTTTGTTTAATCGGGCGACGGTTTCATATATGTTATTGCCAATCGTTTATTCAAAGAAGGTTTTAAATGACAGATTTATCCCATATTCGCAATTTTTCCATTGTGGCCCACATTGATCACGGCAAATCGACTTTGGCCGATCGATTGATCCAAAGATGCGGCGGATTGACCGATCGCGAGATGCGCGATCAAATATTGGATTCCATGGAATTGGAACGTGAACGCGGGATTACGATCAAAGCGCAGACCGTCCGGTTGAACTATACCGCCAAAGACGGTCGGGAATATCAGCTGAATTTAATCGATACGCCGGGGCATGTCGACTTTACGTATGAAGTCAGCCGGTCTTTAGCCGCTTGCGAAGGATCTTTGTTGGTCGTTGACGCTTCACAAGGCGTCGAAGCGCAAACGTTGGCCAATGTGTACAAGGCTTTGGACGCTGATCACGAGTTGGTAACGGTCGTCAATAAAATCGATTTGCCCGCCGCGGAACCCGAAAAGGTCAAAGAACAAATCGAAGACGTCATCGGAATCGATACGTCAAACGCGGTAGAAACCTCTGCCAAAACGGGAATAGGCATTGACGATGTTTTGGAAAGTATCGTTACGCAACTGCCCTCTCCGCAAGGGGATGCGGATGCGCCGTTGAAAGCGATGCTGGTCGATTCATGGTACGACCCGTATTTGGGGGTGATTATTTTGGTTCGCATCAAAGACGGTGTTTTGAAAAAAGGCATGAAAATCCGCATGATGGCGAACGGAACGACTCACGAAGTCGAACGAGTGGGTATCTTTACGCCGAAAATGAAGGACGTCGCGCAACTGACCGCCGGCGAATTGGGCTTTATCACCGCCGGAATTAAAACGGTCGGTGATACCAAGGTCGGCGATACGATTACGGACGACAAACGTCCCGCCGAAGAGCCTTTGCCCGGATTTAAACCCAGCGTCCCCGTCGTGTTTTGTTCGATGTTTCCGTTAGATACCAGTTACTATGAAAATCTGCGCGAAGCTTTGGGTAAGCTGCAGCTAAACGATGCCAGCTTTGAATTTACGCCGGAAAAATCGGCGGCTTTGGGGCAGGGCTTCAGATGCGGTTTTCTGGGGTTGTTGCATATGGAAATCATCGAAGAACGTTTGGAACGCGAATTCGATCTGGATTTGATTACAACGGCGCCAAGCGTTGTTTATAAAATGCATATGACGGACGGTACTTTGAAAGAATTGCACAATCCGGCGGATTTTCCCGAAGTGACGAAAATCGATTCGATCGAAGAACCTTGGGTCAAAGCGTCTATTTTAGTCCCTGACGAATATCTCGGTTCCGTTTTGCAGTTGTGTACGGAACGCCGCGGCGTGCAAAAAGATTTAACGTATGTCGGCTCCAGGGCAATGTTGGTTTATGATTTGCCTTTAAACGAAATCGTTTTCGATTTTTATGACAGGTTGAAATCCATTACGCGCGGGTATGCCAGCTTTGATTATGAAGTCATCGGATATCAAACGGGCGATTTGGTTAAAGTAACCATTTTGGTTAACGGAGAAACCGTGGACGCATTGTCGTTTTTGGCGCATCGAACGGATTCCGAACGTCGCGGACGGCAGATTTGCGAACGTTTGAAGGTGTTGATTCCGCGTCATCAGTTTAAAATCCCCATTCAGGCGGCTATCGGCGGAAAGATTATTGCGCGCGAGGATATCGCCGCCTTCCGTAAGGATGTTACGTCAAAATGTTACGGGGGCGATATTACCCGTAAACGCAAGTTGTTGGAAAAGCAAAAAGAAGGCAAGAAAAAGATGCGTCAATTCGGTAAAGTCGAAATTCCGCAGTCAGCCTTTATTTCAGCGTTGAGAATCGGGGACGAATAAAATATCCCCCGATTGTTCAGGAAAAGTTTTTGCGCGTTTTTTTGGGGCGGCAGGCAATTATTAATGTCAGCCCTATAACGGCGACGACGACCCATGCGGGCCACAATAACAGCCGTCCGGCAAACGTGTCGGCCGTTTGCGGAGAAATGCCCGTAATGATCGTCAGAACGTCGGACGTCGCCAAGCCGATATATTCGCCCGTATTAAGAGCTGCGACGGATTCGGCGGAAGCGGTCAATGCCGCCAATAAAAGAAAAGCCCATCCCAAGAGACGTCCGAAAAACATATTTAACCTTCTGTTTGTTTTTTTCTTTGTTCAAGATAAAAGAGAATATTTTTAAAAAAGATTAAAAATACAAGGAAAAAATAAATCATCAGAAAAAAAATGTTGTTTTTTTTGAATGAATGGAGTATTTCTACCCCATCAGTCTTGGAGAGATGTCCGAGAGGCCGAAGGAGCTTGATTGGAAATCAAGTATAGGTGTCAAAGCCTATCAAGGGTTCGAATCCCTTTCTCTCCGCCATAAAAAAGCACCGTAAGGTGCTTTTTTTTTATACAGTTTTTGATGCGCTCTATTTTTTCAGCGTAACTCTGTTTACATCGATTTCTGCATCTTTAAACAGGTCTTTATCGATTTCGCCTTCAATAATCAACTCACTGTCGGGAGTGGCGGTAACGCCGTTCCAATCTTCGTTGTCAATTTCAACCGTGATTGTTCCGGTGGCGTCTTTAAACAAATATTTTTCATCGCCCAAGCTTTTTTCGATTTTACCCGATAATTTGATAACGGCGTCATCGGATGCTTTTAATGCTTCCGCGACGGTCGCAACCGACAAGCCGGGGCCTTGAAAGCCGCCCGCCGTTTGTTGAGCCGAAGCGTTTCCGGATAATCCTAAAATAAAAGCCAGAGAAATCAAGTTTAAATTTTTAATCATTCTAATTCTCCTTATAACCGTATGTATGTATTGTATTATATAATGTTTAAGATAAAAAGCTTTTTTTATTTCCAATGAATTCGGACGCGTGCGAAATCTTTTGATTTATCAGGCGAAGCAATTCTGTGTGTTGTCGTTAAATCGTCTGTTCGGGTGAAAACGGTGATGTTATCACCGAAAACCGCCGGTTTTTTAAAAGCGATTTCCATTTCGGCGATATCGTGCGTTTTTCTGAAATCATGCGAAACGCTTTCGGCCGCCCACAGCGGATAGACGGCATTGTTCACATGATTGTTAATATCGATGTCGTCGTAACGGATGTCAAAATTTTTAGAGTCGTCTTCATTTTCCGTTAAAGGTATGGCCGGAAAAGAAGTGTCGATCATGCGTGTTTCGTGCAAAGTATAAGCGGGAAGGTTTTTAGCAACGGCTACGGGACGCAGGGTTTGCAGATTAATCAATGCCCATTGGCTGGTTGCACAAAATAACAATTCGCCCGTTTCGGTTTCCGCCTTGAAATCTCGGATGCCGCTAACCGCCGTTTTGCCGGAGGCCCATGTCGTTAAGACAAACTTTTCCAACCAATGAGGCTGTCGGTTGATTTTTAAATGATAATTCGCTCCGACCCAACCGATGCCGTTTGACAGGCAGAATTCATATCCGACCCCCAATTTGTCGGCGTGTTGATCCGCGGCGTCCTGTAATAAATTGAACAAACAATGCAACCGCAGTTGTTTTTTGCAGTCGCATTCGTAGATTTTGACGTTGTGGGGCAGGGATAACGTTTCCATGTTTTCTCCTTTTGTTTTTTTGAGGCGGTGTTATACTCGCGCGACATATGAGAACCTGAAAGAATTTATTATGAAAGACGATAAATTAAAAGGCGTTTTTTGGGCGGCGTTGAGTATGGTTTTATGGGCCAGTTCCTTTCCCGTCGGGCGAACGTTGATTTCAAATCAAATGACCGATCCCGTAACATTGGGTATGCTGCGTTTCGGTATGGGCAGTATGTTGATGTTGGCTTTCGGTTCGATCTTAAAACAGCGGGGATTATTTTTTTTGTCCGTTAAAGAGGTGATCGTTCTGGCTTTTTTGGGGCTGATGGGAACGGCCTTGATGGCGATTTTTTTATTTACCGCGCAAAAAACGGTGTCTTCGGTTAATTCGTCAATGATTGAAGCTTTGTCCCCTTTGCTTATTTTTGTTTTAAATCTGTGTTTGACAAAGCGTTTTTCCTTTTTACAGGCCGCCGGATTATTGTTCGGTTTCGGCGGTTGTTTAATGGTGTTGAAAGTCATTACTTTTGACGGGTTTTATTTGGAATCGTATCAATTCGGTGATTTTTTGATTTTGTGTTCTTCATTGTGCTGGTCGCTTTATTCCGTTTTAGGACGCTCAGTGATTTTGCGGGTAGGCGCGTATAAATTTACGGCATGGACCATGTTGTTCGGAGCGGTGTGGTTGCTGATTATCGATTTGGCTGATTATCCGTCAATGGTTTGGCCGAAAACGGGATATGCCTGGGTTTTGATCGGTTATTTTGCGGCATTTCCGGCGGCTGTCGCTTTTTACGCGTGGAACGCGGCGCAAAAGTACATTTCGCTGGCGTTGTTAAGTTTGTCCGAATACTTTACGCCGTTTTGTACAGCTTTGATCGCTTTGATCTGGTTGGGGGAAAGAATTACGGTTTCCCAGCTGATAGGCGCCTTGATTATTTGCGGCGCGGTTCTGATCGAGCCGGAGATTATCGCCCTGATTAAAAGGAAAAAAAATGCAGGATAAAAACTTTTGGAACAATAACTGGTCGACATGGCAGGAGGATTTCAAGCCGTCGCCTTTTGCCGAAAAAGCGTTCAAGCTGATGAAAATCAAAGATATGCACGATGTCTTGGATCTGGGATGCGGCAAGGGGAGAAACAGTTTGTTTTTCGCGGCGAACGGAATGAATGTGACAGCTATGGATATTTCCGACGAAGCACTGAAAACGGTCGAAAATTTAAAGCACCCGAAAATTACGACGGTATGCGCCGACATCGCTCGAGCAGATTTGGGAAAAGAAAAATACGATGCCGTTTTCGCCTGTTTGTCGCTGCATTATTTCGGCGATGCCGTCACCCGTTTGATTATTCAAAATGTTTTTCAGACTTTGCGGGGCGGCGGTTTCTTCTTTATCAGGTGTAAATCGGTCAAAGACAGGTTTTACGGTATCGGTGAAAAAGTCGGCGAGGATATGTATTTCGATGAAATGACCCGTCATTTCTTTCGCCCCGAATATATGCAAGACGTTTTATCCGATTTTGAAACCGTCGCCGTAACGGAATGCGAGGAAGATTACTTCGGCCCCTGTGCTTTCGTCGACGGATTTGCATCCAAAGCGCTATCTTGACAGTCGTTCTTTTTATCCGTATAAAGTAGAAAAAAGCTCATATAATTCCGCCGCGTTACGGGGAAGTTTCTACTGAACAAAGTCCGTGTTCTGCTATGAGTGTTCGTATCGCCGATAAAACGGTGATCGAACATTTTTTTATGTTTTAAAAAAGGAAAACAAAAATGACGGTTCAGGTTATCAAAGGTCATATCGTTCATGCAACGGATTTCGGTCGGTTGGATGTTTTGGAAAACGGCTGTATCGTTTTGAATAACGGAAAAATAGACGGAGTTTTCGCCGCCGTTCCCGAACCGTATCAGTCCGCTCCGTCGGTCGATTACGGGGACAGGCTGATTATGCCGTCCTTTGCCGATATGCATATGCATGCGCCCCAATACGCCATGCTGGGCATGGGGATGGATCTGCCGTTGTTGGATTGGTTGAATACGTATACGTTTAAAACGGAAGCCGCGTTCGAAGATACGGAGTATGCCCGCAAAACGTATCGTCGTCTGGCCAAAGAAATGATCGCCAACGGAACGACGCGTGTTTGCGCTTTTTCTTCGTTGCATCGCAAATCAACGATGGTTCTGATGGAAGAATTTGAAAAAGCGGGGCTGACCGGATATGTCGGTAAAGTCAATATGGACCGCAATTCCGGCGACGTATTGACCGAAACAACCGAGGAATCCGTTAATGAAACAAAAGCATGGTTGGAAGAATCCGCAGATAAGTTCGAACATATAAAACCGATTTTAACGCCTCGTTTTACGCCGACGTGTTCAAACGAATTAATGGCCTTCCTGGGAAAAACGGCAAAAGAAAAAAGTCTACCCGTTCAGTCGCATTTATCTGAAAACACGTCTGAAATCGCGTGGGTCAAAGAGTTGCATCCCGACTGCGAACAGTATTGGGAAAGCTATATGAAATACGGTTTGTTTAACGACAGAACCGTTATGGCGCATTGCGTACATTCAGACGAACGCGAACGCAAAGCAATGAGGGATAACGGCGTGTGGGTGGCTCATTGTCCGGATTCCAATATCAACCTGATCAGCGGTACGGCGCCTGTTCGAAAAATGATAAATGAAGGCGTTCGCGTAACGTTGGGATCGGATATCGCGGGCGGAGCATTGTTGCCGATGAATCAAGTCGTAACGGCGGCGATTCGGGCATCTAAGGCCAAGCGGATTGAAACGGATTGGACGGATGAGTTTTTAACGGTTGCCGAAGCGTTTTATTTAGGTACGACGGCAGGGGCGGAATTTTTCGGCGCCGGAGGCGGATTTGCCAAAGGAGACAAGCTGCATGCCGTTGTCGTCGATGATGCTTCTTTGCCGATACCCGCAAAACAACTGTCGATCAGAGAACGTTTTGAACGTGCTTTGTACCTGATGAATAAAGAAAATATCGTCGCCGTTTACAGCGCGGGACGGCAGGTGAAATAGAAAAAAGCCCGTTAATCGGGCTTTTTTCTATTTAAATTTTTATGCTGACGCAGGCTTGGGCGGCGATACCTTCTTTGCGTCCCGTAAAGCCCAGTTGTTCGGTCGTCGTCGCTTTAATGCTGATTTTTGATGCCGAAACGTTCAGTAAGTCCGCTAATCGTTCCGCCATTTCCAATCTGTATATGCCGATTTTCGGGCGTTCGCAGATAAATGTAACGTCCGCGTTTAAAATCCGTCCGCCCAAACCGTGAACCAGATTGACTGCGTATTTCAGGAAAACCGTTGAATCCGCGCCTTTCCATTTCATGTCCGACGGGGGAAAATGCAGGCCGATGTCCCCGGATCCGATCGCGCCGAGCAAAGCGTCCGTCAAAGCATGCAGGCCGACGTCCGCATCCGAGTGGCCGTCCAATCCTTTATCATGCGGCACCTGAACGCCGCAGAGCGTCACAAAGGAACCTTCGGCGAATTTGTGTACGTCGAATCCCGTCGCCGTGCGGATATCGCTGCCTTTGCCTTTCAACAGGGCTTCCGCGCGCGTTAAATCTTCTTGTGTCGTGATTTTAAAGTTTTCTTCGCTGCCTTCGGTTAAAACGACGGTCATGCCCGCTTGTTCGGCGACGCAAGCGTCATCCGTCAGTTCTTGCCCTTTGACTTTTTTATGAGCCGATAAAATTTCGGCAAAAGGAAAACCTTGCGGTGTTTGGACGCGATACAAACCGCTGCGGTCGACAGTGCGCGTGATAACCGTTCGTCCGGATTGATCCGTGCCGGCTTTGATCGTATCCGTTACGGGTAAAGCGGGAATGGCGCCTTGATGTTCCTTGACGGCGGTAATGACGCGATTAATAACGCCGAAATCGACAAACGGGCGAGCCCCGTCGTGAATCAGAACAATATCCGGATTTTCCTGTTTTAAGCTTTCCAATCCCAAACGTACGGAATCCTGACGTGTCGGTCCGCCGAACGCCGGCGGTAAAACGGGAAGATTTTCCGCCGCACATTGGTACAGCGGCAAATCGTCCGGATGAATGACCGCACGAACCGCCGTAATCGCAGGATGAGCGCAAAACGTTGCCAAAGAACGACGCAGAACCGTCTGCGAACCGATTGTTCTGTATTGTTTCGGCATTTCTCCGCCGAAACGGTGGCCTCTGCCTGCGGCGACAATTAAAACGGCACACTTGACCATAGATTGTTCTCCCTTTAAATTTTTATCAAAGATTAAAACAGTTTTTTATTTTAGAAAAGAAGAAGATGGCTTTCGCACCGTTAAAAATAGGTTCTTTGATTGTTCCCCCCGTTATCGGCGCACCTATGGCCGGCGTGACGGACGAACCGATGCGGCGGGTTATTCGCGGATTTGGCAACGAATTATTGTTTACGGAAATGATTTTGGCGGCTTCTTTGGTTCATGCTCATAAACAAACCCGTAAAATGGCGCTTTGTTGCGAAACGGACGATCCCGTCGGTGTGCAGATCGAAGGATCCGATCCGGCCGTTATGGCTCAAGCGGCCGAAATTATAGAAGAGAACGGGCGCGCAAAGCTGATAGATATCAATATGGGATGTCCCGTGTCCAAGATTGTTAAATCGGGCGGCGGATCCGCCTTGATGAATGAGCCCGAACGAGCCGAAAAAATCGTCAAATCCGTCGTGGCCGCGGTTAAGTTGCCCGTAACGGTAAAATTTCGATTGGGATGGGATCGGGATTCCTTGAATTATATGGATTTTGGCAGGCGTATGCAGGCTGCCGGAGCGGCCGCCGTGACTTTGCACGCCAGAACGCGCATGCAGTTTTACGGCGGAACGGCGGATCGAACGGCGATCGGGCGATTAAAAGAGGCTTTAGACATTCCCGTTATTGCAAACGGTGACGTTCGAATGCCGGAGGATGTCGAAAACGTTTTAAAACAAACCGGAGCGGATGCCGTGATGATCGGGCGGGGAATGTTGGGGAAACCTTGGATTTTGTCGCAGTGTTCCTCGGTTTTGGAGGGGAGGAAAATGCCGGAACCGATTGATGTGTGCGTGATCGTTCTGGATCATTTTGACAAAATGGAAAAATATTACGGTCATAAGGCGATTTTTATCGCGCGAAAGCATATTGCTTGGTATTCTTTAGGTATGAAAGGCGGATCCGTTTTTCGTGAGAAAGTCAATAAAACGGAAAGGGAAACGGATTTGCTTGATTTAATTCGGGAGTTTTTCGGCGGATAATATGAAACAGCAAAATGAAGGATTCGGAGCCGTTGTAGAAAAATATCTGCGGCGATTTTATGCAAATGCCGCCGAAGCGGCCGAACAGGCAAACGTTTATAATTCCGTAATAGAAGAAGTCGAACGACGTTTAATCGCGGTAACTTTGGATGTCGCAAACGGAAACCGTTTAAAAACGGCCAGAATTTTAGGATTAAACCGCAATACCTTGTTAAAAAAAATGCGTAAATTAAATTTGGATGACAAGCTGATAGAACAGAATGCGGAAGTTCAACCCCTTTATAAAAGGCGGAAAAGAAAATGAGAGTTATTGTTTGCGGAGCCGGTCGAGTGGGGTCAACGATTGCCCGTTATTTGGCAGAAGATGACAACGATGTCGTTTTAATCGATATAAACGAAGAACGTTTGACGGATTTAACGTCGACAATGGATGTGCGTCCCGTTGTAGGCTTTTCTTCGTATCCGTCCGTTCTGGAACGGGCAGATGCTCAGGATACGGATATGTTAATCGCCGTAACCGCGTCGGACGAAGTCAACATGGTGACGTGTCAGGCCGCTAATTCGTTGTTTAAAGTGCCTACGAAAATCGCCAGACTGCGATCTAACGAATATACAAACCAGAAGTGGAAAAAATTCTATACGCATGACGCATTGCCGATTGACGTCGTTATTTCTCCGGAAGTGGAAATAGCTCGTTCGATCAGGCGAAATATTTCTTTTCCGGGGGCGTTTGAAGTTATTCCGTTGGCGGCGGATAAGGTTTATTTGTTGGGAATCCATTGTGACGAAGTTTGTCCGATGATTAATACGCCGTTGCGTCAATTGACGGAGTTGTTTCCTGATGTTAATGCGGTTGTTGCAGCGTTGGTGCGGAATTCGAAACTGATTATCGCTGACAGCGGAACGCGTATTTTAGCCGGTGATGATGTTTATGTCATCGTTCCGTCCGAATCCGTACATCGGTTGTTGACTTTGTTCGGGCGTGATCAGGAAAGAGCACAGAGCGTTTTAATTTTAGGCGGAAATAATATCGGGTTGAATCTGGCCCGTTATCTGGAAAAAGTATCCCATATGCACGTAACGTTGATCGAAGAGGAAGAAGGGCGCGCTAAATATTTGGCCGAAACGTTGTCGCAAACGACGGTTATTCACGGCGATTTTCTAAATACGGATTTACTGGAAGAAGCGGATATCGATGTCGTTGAAACCGTGATCGCCGTCAGTTCGAAAGACGAAGATAATATTTTGGCGTCCTTGATGGCAAAAAGATATGGTGTGGAACAGACGATTTCCGTCATTGAAAAGCCTTTATATTCTCAGTTGGTCGTTAATTTGGGGATCGATGTGATTATTGATCCGAAAGACATTATGGTGTCAACTATTTTACAGCATATTCGTCGTGGCAAGATTTATGCCGCTTATTCCATTCGTTCGGGATTATGTGAAGTATTAGAGGCAGACACTTTTGATACATTCGAATATACCGGAAAAGCTTTGCGTGATGTCCGTTTGCCGACTGGCGTCATTATCGGCGCGATCATACGCGAAGGTGAAACGTTGCCTTTGCGCGGAGATACCGTAATAGAAAGCGGCGATCGGTTGGTATTGTTCGCCGATGCCGATGTTGTTAAGCAAGTGGAAAAAATGTTTTCCGTCGGATTGGAGTTCTTTTAATGCAGTGTAATTATCCTTTTCCCCGTGTCGTTTTATTTGATTGGGACAATACTTTGATGGATACGACGCCTGTTTTGTTCAAGGCGTTTTGCGTTATGCAAAAGCATTACGATTTACCCGCATGTTCCATGGAAGAATATCGGGCAAAAACGGGACTGTCTTTACGGGAAACGTTTCCGGATTTGTTCGGTGACAAATGGGAAGAAGCCAAAAAGATTTATTTGGACGCTTATCGCGCAAATCATTTAACAATGTTGACGCCGTTTGAAAAAGCCGGAGAGCTTGTCGCCTTTGTTCATGATAAAATAGGTCGGGCCGGAGTCGTCAGCAATAAGACAAACGTCATTTTGCAGAAAGAAGTCAATCACTTGGGCTGGCAGGATTATTTTTATGCGGTTGTCGGCGCCGGAGACGCGTTGAAGGATAAGCCGGCTCCCGATCCTGTGTTCAAAGCGTTGGAAGGAACGGGCATCGTTTATGAAAACGGCGGTTTGTCAGAACCGGTTTGGTTTGTCGGAGACGGAGACGCTGATATGCAGTGCGCTGCGGCTTCCGGATGTTTGCCTGTGCGTATGGCTGAGGAAAATAAAGACGGGGCAGATGTGCTGACCGTAAAAAATTGCGCCGAATTGCTGTCTGTTCTTTACTCTTACGGATAAATGCTTTAATAAGAACATCAGTTGATTTTCAACAAGGGGAACGACAATGGTTGATAAAAATCAAAATGTGCAGGATGTGTTTCTGAATCATATCCGCAAAACAAAGACGCCTGTAACCGTTTATCTGATTTGTGGCGTTAAGCTGCAAGGGATTATTACGTGGTTCGATAATTTTTCAATGTTGTTGCGTCGCGACGGGCATACTCAGTTGGTGTACAAACATGCCGTGTCAACAATTATGCCGGCTGTTCCCGTTTCATTGTTTGATGACGAAGATACCGCCGAACAGACTGCTGACGAATAAGGAAACCTCTTTTGTCTGAAAAGACTTTTGTCCTGCATCCCGTTTTAAAAAACACTGCCGATACAGGGCGGTCCGTTCAGGCAGGATTGGAAGAAATTAAAAATCTGACAGCCGCAATAGACTTGATTGTCGTTGCGGCTGAAGCTGTTTTATTAAATAAAACAAACGCTTCGTTGTTTGTCGGCAAAGGGGTGGCGGAACGTATCGGTAATGAAATAAAAGAAAAAGAAATACGTTTGGCCGTTGTGAATTGTGTTTTGTCTCCGATTCAGCAGCGAAATCTGGAGAAATTGTGGGATTGCAAGGTAATTGACAGAACGGCTTTGATCTTGGAAATCTTCGGTGATCGGGCTCGGACAAAAGAAGGGGTCTTGCAGGTCGAGTTGGCTCACTTAAGTTATCAGAGATCCCGCTTGGTGCGCGGATGGACGCACTTGGAACGTCAGCGCGGCGGTCGAGGATTCTTAGGCGGACCGGGGGAAACGCAGATCGAATTGGATCGTCGCGTTATTACGGATAATATCGCCAAGTTAAAAAAAGAGTTGGAAGAAGTCAAACGGACACGCCATCTGCATCGGGAAGCCCGACGCAGAGTGCCTTATCCGATCGTAGCTTTGGTCGGATATACGAATGCGGGTAAATCAACATTGTTCAACAGGCTGACGAATGCCGGCGTTTTTGCAAAAGATATGTTGTTCGCGACTTTGGATCCGACAATGCGCTTATTGAAGCTGCCGTCCGGTCGGCAAGTGATTCTATCCGATACCGTCGGATTCATTTCCGATTTGCCGACGGAATTGGTCGCCGCTTTTCGGGCAACGTTGGAAGAGGTGTTGGAAGCGTCTTTGATTTTGCATGTGCGTGATATTTCTCATCCAGATACGGAGATTCAAAAGACAGATGTAGAAAGCGTTTTAAAGATTTTAGGTGTTGAAACGCAGGTGGATCATGGATTGATTGAGGTTTTAAATAAAGCTGATCTTTTGGACGGAGAAAATCGTTCGGCTCTGCAAACCGCATCAATTCGGAATAAAAAGCAGATCCCGGTATCTGCCGTTACGGGTGAAGGCATTCCCGATTTGTTGACTTTGGTCGAAAATGCACTGGCCGTCGGACGAGTTGAAATAACAGCCGATATTCCGGTTGCCGACGGCGCCGCTTTGGCGTATTTATATCGGGTCGGCGAAGTGTTGGACAGAATTGACGGGGATCATTCATGTCGTATTCGTGTTCGATTGGATCAGGCCGATATTCAGAAGTTTAAAAATTCTTATCCGCAGGTGGTGTATGTTCAGTCCCGATCTTGATAAAGTGGCAAAAATTATAAAAGCAATCGCACAAGAAGAGGTCCTGCCGCGTTTTAACCATTTGTCCGTATCCGATATTAATACAAAAGATTCTTCGGAGGATTACGTTACAACCGCCGATACGGAAACCGAACGGCGATTGACGGATGCATTGACGGCCTTAATGCCCGGTTCTTTGGTCGTCGGGGAAGAAGCCGCTTTTAAAGATCCTTCCGTTCTGGATTATTTAAAAGAAAAGGCCCCCGTTTGGGTGATTGATCCGATCGACGGGACAATGAATTTCGCCTACGGCCGCAGTGAAATCGGAGTTGTTGTCGCTTTGGTTCATAAAGGGGAAACCGTGGCTGGTTGGTTGTATAACCCCGTTTTTGACAGGATGATTATGGGGGAAAAAGGCGGCGGAGCTTGGAGTGAAAACAAAAGACTGAAAGTTGTTCAACCCAAAGATTTGCATAAAATGACAGGCGTCGTCGGGCGGAGGGTCGCGTTTAAAGACGAACGGCTGCCAAAGCCGACTTGGTGGGGAAGTGCATCGTTCGGTTATATGTTGATAACCGCAGGCGGAACGCACTATTCGGCGTATCGTACAAAAATTATTAAACCGTGGGATCATGCGGCCGGTGTTATGTTGCATGCCGAAGCGGGCGGATACACTTCATATGTCGACGGAACGTCTTACACACCGTTGATGGGGGCAAATCATCTTGTTTCCGCACCAAATAAAGAAGCTTGGGAATATTTGTGTGAAAATTTATGCGCCAAAGCGGATTAATCTTTGTGTTCCAAACGTGCGTTTATTTTGTAACTTGTCGGCATTATCATGTTTTTGATTTTTGCCGCAAATGTAATTAAAGGATAGGAAACCGTCCACGGTCTGAAACCTTTTTTCCGTTCTACAGAGAATATTTTCATTCGGTCGGGGCGGATATATATGGTATAAACGCCGGCATTTAAAATGTTATGACGTGTGTATAAACGTTTGGCCAAGCAGTCGTCTGTCCAATTTACCGTAAGAAACAGCGCATCCAGATCCGGCATTTGACAGGCGTCGTAAGCTCCCGCTTTGCTGTGAGCGTATCCGATTTTAAAGCCGTTTTTTTCATACAGGCAAAGTCCGTAAGGACAAATCATCGTCAATTCTTTTTTCTGCCTGTTTTCTTCCATCCACGTTTTTTTCATGGCTTGATCTGAAAAACTTTCTTTAAAAACCAATATGTTTTCATTATTTCTAAATGCCGCGGTTGATGCAGAAACATAAATGTCCGGCAATATCGTAAAAAACGGTGTTATCAGGCTGAAACAGATAAATATCAGACCCCACAATCGATGTCGTCCTTGCCACAGAAAAAACCATAATCCTCCCATCGTTGCCGTCATCAATCCCCAAAACGGCATCGGAGGAAAAATATAAACGGCATGAGGCAGGCCTGCTGTCGCTTCCGCGAACTTGTTGATCAGTGAAATACCGGCGGAAGCTGAAATCAAGAAGGGGCCTTCCCATCCGAACGGCATCATGATCGTTCCGGCGGTTAAGGAGGGCATAATCCAAATTCCCGTTATGGAAGAACAAAGCAAATTGCCGATCAAAGAATAAACGGGCAGGCGTTTAAAATGAAAAATTGTAAAAGGAGCCGTCGCGAACGATGCGATGATTGTTGTTAAGGCAATAGCTGTCAGGCAGGAAATAAAATAGAAAAAAAGCCCTTCTCTTTTTGCCAGCAGGCGAGTGTATTTTGCAATACCGGCCTCATAAGAACAGATCAGAGCGATGACTGCGGCAAAAGAAAGTTGAAAACCGGCAGAAAAAAGTGATTCCGGAAAAAACAGCAAAATAAAAAAAGCCGACCAAGATAAAGAAACGATTGATAACGCGCGGCGGTTGAACAAAATCGCCGTTAAAGCAAAGGCCAGCATAATAAAAGCACGTTGAGCAGGATAAGACGCTCCCGAAATATGCAAATAGGCAAAACAGGTGATCAGCGAAATAACTGCTGCTATTTTCTTTGTATTCCAATACAAAGCGACAGCGGGAATTAAGGCTAACGCCGTTCTGGTAATTGCAAAAACAAGTCCCGCCAACAGAGACATATGCAAGCCGGATACCGACAAGATATGGGCAATGCCTGCGTTTCGATAATGTTCAATGATGTTGAGGGGAATATTCTTGGTATTACCGGTAATTAAGGCCTTTGCTATACCGGCGGTATCGGTCGGCATAACACGATCTATTTTTTGATTGATCAAGCGTCGAACGGCAATCCCGTTCGAGCGTTTCAGAATTTGTAAATCTCCTTGAGCGAATCCGATAGCTCCGATTTGTTGAAAATACAGTAAACGGCTGAAATCAAATCCGGTCGGCGAGTTCGCCGAATATGGAGGAAAAAGGAAAGCGTCTGTTCTTACGGTATCGTTTATTTGCGGTCTTTTTTGCTCGGTTGACAGGTTCAACCATATTTTCGCAGGAGATTGCCAGTCAGTAAGAGAATCAATATGAACGTTTGTCAAAATCAGTCGGCTGCGTCCGTCGGGATAGTCCTGAATATCTTGAACAATTCCTGTTACGGGTAAAATACCCGTTCGTATTTTGATTCGTGGCTGATTTAAGGAAAAAGTGCGCAGTTGGGCAAAAAAAACACCTGAAAAAAATAACGCGATAAATCCGGCAACAAATAACTTGACCGCGTTTTTGCGACAATCCCAAACAAAAAAGCAGGAGCAAATAAAAAAACAGAATGTTGTCGTTATCAACGGTTCCGTCGGCAGGGAAAAATAAAAACCTATCCCCGTCGCGAACATAACGGGCAGCCATAAAGCTATGCGGTCTTTTTCCGCAAGGAAAAAACCATTCAGCCAATATCTGAAACGATGGCAATAATCAATTAATATCAGCATCAAATAATCGGAGTATCATAATGGTTGGTCGGTATTTTTAAACCGCGTTGAGCAAATAAGACAAGCGAGCGTTTTCCAGAAAATCCGGTGAGTACAGCAAGGCGATTTCTTCTTCTTGTGAGAAGTCTGTTTTTATTCCGTAATTGATAAAATTTTCCAGTTTAATGCGTCCTTGCATCAAGACGTTTTCGTTCGAAGCAGGAGGCGGACCGTTTACCGGCAACATCAAAATATGCAAAGCGTTTAGTTCGGAATCTCGAATAATATCAATAACGCCTTGGTCATATATATCGTATCGTTTCAGTTTGGTAAGATTATGATGCGCTTTTTGCAAAACGGACGGGGGATTTAATTCTTCCGGAATGATAAAGTAGTTATGTTTCTTGGCTTTTAAACCGATTTTCTCACGAGAAGAAAGTACAGATAACGGGATCGAAAAAATTAATCCGATTGTAACGGGAAAAATCCACCAAAACAGTACGTTGATATAGTTCCAAACGACAAAGCTTGTAATTAAACCTAAAAGGGTATGCCCGAAATGAACCTTTATAGCTGTTTTCCAAGGTGTTCCCGTTTCATCGCGATTTTGAGGATTCCATCCGACGACCGAACCGAATAAAATGTCAAAAACGAATTTACTTTGGAACATCATCATTATGGGGGCGGTCAGAACACTGAATAAAATTTCTGTCAAAACGCTTTTTACGGCGTTGAAAATACCTCCGATATTTTTCGGAATATTATGAGTAATATAGCTGATCAATCCTAAAAATTTTGGGAAAAGAAGCATAAACACGGATAATAAAAACAATTCGATTGTTCCGGCTTTATTAAAAACGGGCCATGTCGGAAATAATGAATAACCGGCAGGGAAATAGCTCGGCGGAATTAAGGCCTTGCCTAACGCTGCCGCAAGGCCTACCAATAAAAAGCACAACCATAACGGTGAAGAAACGTAAGACATAATCCCGATTAAAAAATGTATTCGGCTGATAGGATTTAAATTATGGGACAACAATACCTTAATATGCTGCAGATTGCCTTGACACCATCGTCTGTCCCGAATGGCAAAATCAATCATGCTGGGAGGACATTCTTCATAGCTGCCGCTTAATTCCGGTAACAGCCATGTTCGCCAACCGCCGCGACAGATTAGAGATGCCTCGACAAAATCGTGGCTGAGAATATGGCCGCCAAAAGGAGCTTTGCCCGTTAAAACAGGCAGTTTGCAACAATCCATGAATGCTTTAACGCGAATAATCGCATTGTGTCCCCAATAATTGCTTTCACCGTCTTGCCAATAGGCCGATCCCGTTGCAATGACGCCGCCGTATACTTTTCCGGCGAATTGTTGGATTCGAGCAAATAAAGAATTTCTGTTGATGCACAGCGGCGGAGCCTGAATAATGCCGGTGTCTGTGTTAATTTGCATAAGTTGCGCCATTTTCAGCATTGTTTGACCGGATAACAAGCTGTCGGCATCCAAAATAATCATAAAATCGTACGAACTTCCCCATTTGTTACAGAAATCTTCGATATTTCCGCTTTTGCGGGCGGTATTTTGTACGCGTCGACGATAATATAAACGAATATTTTGCGGCAAACGGCGCTGTGTTTCCAACCAGATTTTTTCTTCTTTTACCCAAATTTTAGGGTTTGTCGTATCGCTGAGAACAAATATGTCAAAATGTTCGCTTTGTTCGGTTTGTTCCAATTCTTGAACCATAGCTAGTAGATTCGCATAAACTTTAACGGGGTCTTCGTTGTAAATAGGCATTAATACAGCCGTTTTGCCGGCAAGAAGGATGTCATCATTCGCCCATTTTAACCCGATTATTTTTTTGCGACGCATTTGCTCAAAAAAGCCGAATAAACTTGACAAAAAGAACAAAGAAATCCAACCGAAAGTAAGGCTGAATAAAGAAATCATCAATGCTTTTGTATAAACATAAGAATCGTTCGGAATGACCGTAATCCATTTTAATGTGGCGAGCAATGTGCTGAAAGCGGATAATCCGAAAACCGTGCATCGTCGACGAAAAATTTGTCGTTTTGTAACGGGAACAAATTCTTTCATTTCATTTTCCTTTCTTTAAGCAGGAAAAAAAACTATCAAGCCAATGAGCCTCATCAATTATTTGCGGTTTCATGGGGCTAAATCGGTATTCGGGAGCGTTGATGATCGGGAGGCTTTGCATCTCCAGTGTCAATTTTGGCGGAAGTTTTCTTTGTATAAGGTTTTTAACGGTACAGGTTTCTGCTCCGTTCAAAAAAGAGAAAAGCAATTTAAAGTAAGCAACGGTTTGTTTTTTCTCAAAAGGAAGGTTATTAAAAATCGTTAATGCGTTATCAAATAAAATTTCATCGGCATTGCAGATTAATTCTTCCGCCGTTTCCGTTTGTACGTTCGCTACTTGTAAAAAAAATGAAACGTCATCGTCCGTTAATGACTCCGGATACCCGAGCATTTGCAAATAAGCACGTGTTACGTCACGTAGACTTTGGATTTTTATGGCAGCCATTGGTAGCTCCAGATTTCGGAAATATGACGGCCCTTTTTGACAACAGAGGCTCTTAATTCCGAAATTTTGCCGTTGGGTTTGAAGTCAATGTATGCTGTCAGACCGCCTGTTGCCGGATTATATACAAGCTGTTTTTGAAAAATATTGCCTTCGCTGGCGGAAGTCTCTAAAATGGCGATTCCTTTTTCAACCTCGTCTTGCATATTCAGAATGTCAAAATCAATAACGAATTTACGTATGTCCGTTTTTTGTCCGCCCGAAATGCCGCCGATACCTGTTCTGGTCGCGGTGATAGACCCTTGTTTTTTTTCTACGGGCAATTCGGAAAACCAATACAAATTATATGTATAACTTAATTCTTGGCCTGCAGTAATTTTTTTATCAGGAATCCAATAAGCGACAATATTGTCGTGAATTTCCTTGTCCGAAGGGATTTCAACAAGTTCTACGACACCTTTACCCCATTCGCCGACAGGTTCAACCCAGACGCTCGGACGTTGTTCGTAACGGGCTTCAAAATCCAAATAGTTGGAGATTTCCCGATCCCTTTGCAACAGTCCGAATCCTTTGGGATTTTTATCCGCAAAATCACTGATACGCAAATGACGCGCATTGTCTAAAGGACGCCACAGCCATTCATCGTTTGCATTTAAAATCAGTAGACCGTCGCTATCATGGACTTCGGGGCGGAAATCATCAATTTTATTTTTTGTGTTTTCACCAAATAAGTACATAGATGTTAACGGGGCTATTCCGAGTTTGCTGATTTCTTTTCTGGCAAACAAACGAACTTCAACCTGTATGACTGTTTCCGTACCCGGTGTAACAATGAATTTATAAGCCCCTGTTATGCTAGGGCTGTCTAATAAGGCATAAATGACAGCGAAATTATTATGCCATCTGGGGCGTTGAAGCCAAAATTCCTTGAAAACAGGAAATTCTTCTCCTGTTTGAATGGCCGTATTTATGGCCAATCCTCGAGCGGATATGCCGTATTTATGTCCTTTGCCGAGAGCGCGAAAATAGCTAGCTCCGAGGAAAGAAACCAATTCGTCGAAATAATCATTCGTATTTAAAGGATAGTGCAATCTAAAGCCGGCGTAACCGATGTTTGTCAAATGTTCCGAATTAAATCGGTTGTGGCCGAAATTAAAAAAATCAGGCGAATAGGCTAGCGGATAAAATTTATCATGAAAGTTATCATTAATAATTTCATTAATTTTAACGGAATTTTGAAATAAGCCGCCAATGTGAAAAAATTGGACTTCAAAAGGTTTGTTTGTTCCGAACCAAGGGCCTTTTTCCCGTTTAAATCGTATTGAGCGATATTTATCGTAATCTATATTTTGCAACTCTGGCGGCAGTTTTTGTTCTGAAGGTGCAAAAGGAAGTTCGGATAAGGTCCTGGCTTTGGAAATTACTTTTTCAAAACAGAATGAATTTTCAGATTGATCTATAGCGGTTAGAGATCTTTCTATTTTATAGTTTTTGTAAAAATCGGGTCCCTTTACGACGATATACAAGATCAATACCGTCAAAAAAACATTCGCTATGTATCTTATCCGTTTTTTCATTTGTTTTCTCGAAATATCGATGCTTTTTTATGCGGTAGAAGCATACCATGGTTGAGGATTTTAATAATAGTCAGTTATCCTTCCGGATCGCATTTTATAGTGTCTTTTTTGGATTTAAATTAGGCAAAATAATATGATGAAGTCAATCTTTTTCGGATCTGTTACGATTTTTACGACAATTGTGTCAGTCGTTCTTAAATAAAATAAAGGGGGAAAACATTTCCCCCTTTTTCTCTAAGATTTTATTTCTTTTCTTTTAGTTTTTGACGAATTGTCAAAACGGCTTTGAAAAGCTCCGATGCAACAATAACGGTTGCGGAAAGTCCGATAATTTTCAACCACATTTCCGCGGGCAGAGGAACCGTTCCGAAAATATAACCGCCGTACTGGCTGATGACATACTGCAACAGGAATGTCGCGACAAAAGCGATCAGCATCAGTTTGTTGTCAAAGAAATGCTTTAATATGCTGGCATGAGTCAATTCTCTGCAGGCAAAAGCGTTCATCAGCTGGAACATGACAAACAGCGTAAACAATATTGTGCGTTGTTGACCTTCCGTGCCGCCCAAAATGTTTTGAGTGGTTTGCAACATGAAAACAGCGGAAATGAACAAGCCGTTGAAAATGATTCTGGCCAACATTTCTTTGGTGACGATACTTGCGTCACGCGGTGTCGGTTTGTTGTCCATCAATGTACTGCGGATCGGTTCCAGACTGAGTGTTAAAGCGGGAGGACCGTCCATGATCAGGTTCACCCACAACAGCTGTAACGCAGTAAACGGCGTCGGGAAACCGGCCAAGAGAGAGACTAAAACAACAATAACGGAAGATAGATTGACCGTCAGCTGGAATAAAATGAAACGTTGGAAGTTTTCATAAATTCCGCGTCCCCATTGAATGGCTTTGACAATCGTTGAGAATGAATCGTCCAGTAAAACGACATCGCTGGCTTCTTTGGAAACTTCCGTTCCGGAAATGCCCATCGCCAGTCCGATGTCGGCGTTTTTAATCGCAGGCGCATCGTTAATCCCGTCGCCGGTAACGGCGACAACGCACTTCATCGCTTTTAACGCTTTGACGACGCGCATTTTAATGACGGGCGTGCTACGGGCGATAACGCGGATCTTGGGAAGAAGATCGGACAATTCTTTTTCGTCAAGGGCGTCAATGTCTTTGGCTTCCAGAGCGATATGATTGTCATCCAGCAAAGACAAATCATTGGCGATCGCTTTGGCGGTAATGATATTGTCTCCGGTCAGCATCTTGATATCGATGCCTGCTTTGCGGCAATTGCGTACGGCATCATAAACTTCTTTACGCAACGGATCGGCAATCGCGGTAAAACCGTCAAATGTCAGACCGCTTTCAACGGTTTTGCGCTGTGTTTCGAAATCGGGGCATGTGTCCATATTTTTATGGGCAAAGCCGATGACGCGGCAAGCTTTTTCCTGAAAAGCGATGATCTGTTCTTCGTATTTTTTCCGTTCCTCGGGATCTAAAGAACACATGGACAGAATTTTTTCAGGACTTCCTTTCGTATAAACGGTGTAACCGTTTTCACTGCGGACGACTGTCGTCATATTCTTCGTTTCCGAAGAAAACGGATAGACATGTGCGATTCCGAACGACTTGCGGGTCTGTTGATAATCTTTTCCGGCTTTGTCCACGGCAACCAAAAGAGCACATTCCGTCGGATTGCCGATAAACGTATAGGCATTGTTTTCAATGCCGATATCCGCCGTGGAATTTAAACAGAAGTTTTCCAGTAAAGCCGTATCCGTTACTTCGTTAGGTTGTTTTAAAACGCCGTGTTCGCAAACCTGTTGGACGGTCATCCTGTTTTCGGTCAATGTTCCCGTTTTATCCGAACAAATGACGTTAATGCAGCCGATCGTTTCGCAGGCGATCATTTTTTTGACCAAAGCGTTTTCCTTGGACATTTTAATAATATTGATTGCCAGACAGATCGCGACGGTTGTCGGCAATCCTTCGGGGACGGCGGCGACAATCAGAACAATACTGGTGATGAAAGCTTCCGAAATATTATGCAGGTTTGCCGTTCCGTTCGAAATGAACAAGCCCAGTTGGATCAAAAAGGCTAATGAGGCCATGGATATGCCCCAAATGGCAATAATGCTTCCTAAATGAGCCAGCTTTTCCTGCAGCGGCGTCATGCTTTTTTCCGTAGAGGACAATTCTTTGGCAATTTGGCCGAATTCCGTTTCGTTGCCGACCGCCGTCACGATCATCGTTCCGGATCCGGCCGTGACAAACGTTCCGGAATAAAGCATGTTGGTTCTGTCCGCCAAGGGTGTCTTCAGGTCGGGAAAAACGGCTTCGGCGTCTTTTTTAACGGCTTCGCTTTCGCCTGTTAAGGAAGCTTCTTCCACACGCAGATCGGTACTTTCCAACAAACGACCGTCTGCGGGTATCTTGGCCCCCGTTTCCAGACAGACGATATCGCCGACGACAATGTCTTTTTGATTGATCAGGCGAACTTTTCCGTTTCTGAGAACTTTGGCGGAAATGTCGTCTTTCATTTTATTGAGGGCTTCAAACGCTTTGGCGCTTTTCCCTTCCATAATCAGAGAAATGGCGACGGAAAGAGAAATAGCGACAAGAATTCCCACACATTCTATGTATTCCGTTTCATCGCCGTTTAAACCGCGGGCATAATTAACGCCGAATGCGATAATCGCGGCGATGACCAACATCAGAACCATCGGTTCGGTTAAATTGTTCCAAATCTTTTTCATCAAAGATTCTTGCGGCGGACGGGATAATTGGTTCGTACCGAAACGAACGGCGTTGTCAACCGCCTGTTCTTCGGACAGTCCTTTTTGTTCCGAAACGCCCAGCTCATCGAGTACTTGCTGTTTGGTCTTTGTAAAAGCGTCCATAAAGTTACCTCTTTAACATTTAAAAAAGACTCGTGTACGAACTGAAAAAAGTTCAGCCTGTACATGAGTCTTGTTCTTTAAGACAAGCCAGACCGACATTGCAGTCACGATGTTGACTTGCCACACACGAAACCGTGTGCAAACTACTCCCTCATAGGGCGTATAAATAATAAGGTAAGAAAACAAGGCAAGTCAAATAAAAAGAATATAAAGGATTTTTAGGAATTTTTTGGAAATTTTGTCTAAAATTTAATTGACTCTCAAGCGGATTTTTTGCTATCTTGTAAGGAAAATAATGATAAAAGGATGTTGTTTCCATGCAGAACGATCGTTTAATGAATTTTTCCGAATTGTCAGATGCTTTTGAACAAAATGCTTCCAGAACCGCAGAAAAAAGAGATTTCACGGCGCGGGTTAACGCTGCAATGGCTGTCGAAGTTCCGAAGCAAAACAAAGACGATCCTACAATATTCAGAACAAAAGAAGAAAAATTGGCGGCGTTGGATCAAATTGTCGGCGAAGGGTTAAAAGATTTGGATTCAAGTCAAATGATGGCGCTGTTCTCGGCTTATCGTGATCTGGCAGCGTTTGACAAGATGATTTCCTTATATAAAAGCGCGGAAAATGAAGATTTCAAAAATGCCCCTATGGTCTGTGAACAGTTGGCAGTCGCATATCGTAAGGTGCCGCGCGGTTCCGCAGGAACGGACAATGAAAAATTAGCCGATAAAATATGGGATTACCATGCATCAATGGATCTTTCTTTAAAGTTAATTAAAGATGGATACGGCAACGGGGTTACGTATGAAAATATCGGGCGTTGTTTGCGGTATATCGCCAATCAAACGAAAATGAACGATAAAACAGCGGAAAGTAAACGAAAAAATGAATTGTTGACAGATTCTGTCGCCCGACTGGAAGAAGGGTTTATGACAACGTTGGAATCTTCTGTCGGTATTCAGGCCGTTCATGGCAATATTGCGTTGGGGCGGGAGGACAAGGCTAAAGAAACGGCTAAAGTCGTGTATTTGGCCTCTTTGCGTGACGGTGCGGAGGAATCGAACGATTATTTCTGCGTTTCAACCGCCTTGCAGGCAGCCTGTATCGCGGGTGAAAAGGAAAACGTGACGGATCATTTGTTTAACAGATTGAGAAACAGTGTTCGTTATCGTTGGGAATTGGATGATATCGCCAGAGATATGGAACGTATTTCAAAGGCATTCCCTTCCGATCAAATAAAGAAGATTTGTGAGGATCTGAAAGGTTTCCAAAAAGCGGCCGATGAGCAAGTCGCTCAAGCAGGCTTTGATACGGGTATGGTTGATATTAAAGGGGAAACGGAAAATAACAGGCATCTTTCCGCAGATCCTAAACTGAGGGCCGTACGGGATCACAGTTATTCTTACCGTGGTTGCGGTTCGGCGTTCCGAGGCACAAGCCGAGTCGGCGGAAATATGGAATACGGCGGACAGTTGCCGGACCATACGGTGTCCAGAAAAGATTTGCGGTTGTTTACCGGATTGGTCAAAATGACTCCGGCAGAGTTGGGTATTGAATTTAAAGAAGAAATCCCCGACGTTAATATGAGTGTGCTGATGACCTCGCCGTTGACGGACATTAAAGATCCCGAATTGTTTATGACGGTTGTCGACAAATTTGTCCGCCAAACCTTTACGACGGAAAATTTTGCGGGTAGCGGACTGCATATGGAAAACAACGCTTTGAGTAAAGAGGTTGAAGGGGATTCTCGATATGACGCCACGGTTAAATCCGTTTTGCGCGCCTGCGGGAAAAAGATAGGCGATGAAGACTCGAATATTGATACAAGAACGAATATTTCCGCTATTTTCGCTTTGGGAATGGGGGATTGCCGCCATCATGCCCAAGTCAAACAGATTATGTTCGACATGTGGCAGAAACAAGAAATGAATATGTGTTTGAGTGATATGTATTATTCGGTATTTCAAGGAAAAACCGTTGATACCAAGGGGCCGCAGGCTCAGAAGTTCTTTAATGTTCTGGATACGGAGTTGCGAACGGCGGATGTCGAAGTAAAAATGCCGGTCGTTATGGAGCTGAAAGAAAAACAAGAGTGGAAAAACGGCGTAGCTCATACAGTTTATGAAGACGGTAAACCTGTAATGGTGGATAAACTGTATGCTCCTGAAATGGTTGACGGAAGGTATCATGTTGATGAAACTGGAAAGCTGCATACTCTGGAAGAGCATACGTTGTGTTGGCTGATGAAGAAAAATCGAGAAGGCGAATTGACGGAATTCGGTCTGCGAGATGCGTTTTATCAGGATTTACACTATGATTGGGGGCGTCGGGACGTCGACGTATCTGAAATTAAGGTTACGGATGGAAAGCCCGAGATCCCAGCCGGATATATTCCTGCTGATAAATCATCGACAGGTAAGCCTATTCCGGTTTCCCAGAAACCTGCCGGATATAATAAAGGAAAAAGAGATCGGGTTGTGTCAAACAGTATCGGGCGTGACGTATGTTTGGTCGGCGTGCCTTTGGAAGGTTTCGCGACGCCTGCGGATTTCCTCAAGATGATTAAAGATCGGGACGGCATGGCCGATATTATGCAGGCCGTTTTATTAAAGGATCCCGAAACAAAAGAAGGGTGGACCGCGTGGCGGGAAACACCGAAGAAAAAGCCTTCTTTACAAGAGATGGTCGGTGCTTATGCAGAACGGGAAACTGATACTGACACGTCGAAAAAGCCTGCGCCTTTGCAGAAAAATCTGAATGAAGTAAATAATGCGAATAATACGACGCCGATCTTCTATAAAAAGATGAAAGATGGGGTATCGAAATGAAAGAAGTTGTCTATGATGTCGTCTGTCCGCATTGTCAAAAAAAGAACAAAGTCTATGTCCTTTTAAACGATGATTTTAATGAAAAAGAAGAATTCCATTGTGATTTTTGCGGGTTGGAAATAGGTTCCGTAGGTGCGGCACAACCGCCCAGAACGGAATACGTTAAAGATGAAGAGTAATAAAAACGGCGGTTGTTAACCGCCGTTTTTTATTGAATAATATAATTGTTCAGTTTTACCGTGTTTAGTGGTTTGTTTTTTTTGAAAATTTTTCATATTCGATGCGACTCGGCAAAAAAAGTAAAGAAATTGTAAAAAATATGTTGAATGAGATTCAAGATATTGTATCTTGATAAAATAAATAGCTATGTTTCGACCGAAACAAATTTCTTCGCTGATTAAGGATTGAGTTTGATGTGTTTTTTACAGAATTGTAGGATGTATAAAGCTATTCTGTTGCCTGTTTTGTTCTCCGTATTGACCGTTTCGTGTACGATTCAGACAGAGCCGACAACATTGGGGGAACGTTCTGCGCGCGCTGCAGTGGACAAGGCGGCATTGTTCGGCGGGCAGGAAGACATTATCAAGCCGATTACTTTGTATGAAGCTATCGCCAGAGCAATCAAATATAATTCAGATCAACGCGTCGCTTTAATGGAACAGGCCGTTGCTTATGGTGTGGCGGAATCGTCGTCAATGGATTTATTGCCGCAATTGGCTGCTGACGGAGGTTTTGTTACGCGCTCCGATCGTTTGGCCGTTTCCGCCAAATCCGTTGAAACGGGAAAACAGACGTTAGAAGAATCTTATATTGAAGACAGAACCGTTCGCGGCGCACAGTTGCAAGTCGTTTATAACGTGTTGGATTTCGGGATCAGTTATGTTAATGCCAAACAGGCATCCGATAAACGTTATGTCAGTGAAGAAATTCGCCGTAAATCCATTCAGCAGGTCGTACATGATGTCAGAACCGCCTTTTGGAAGGCCGCCGCCGCTCAACGGATCGTTGAAGATATGGGGGTGTTAATTGCGTCGATTCAGGATGAACTGGTTCGTGTCAATGCCGATGATGTCACCAATAAAACGACGGATCAGCTGAAAGAACAGAAAAAGCTGTTGACGGCTTTGAAAAGTTTGACAGATCTGCGCAACGATATTTTAACAGCCAAAGCGGAACTGGGGACTTTGATGAATTTGCCCCCCAATGTTGATTTTACATTGGATATTCCGGCGGAAATGGATAATCCCAAGATTGTTAAAGATTTCGGTCAGATTGATTTGGAGCATTTCGCTTTGGTTAATCGGCCGGAATTGCGTATTAATGACTATGAAGCCAGAATTGCGGCTTTGGATGCCAAAAAGGAAATCCTGCGTCTGTTCCCGGGGATCGAATTCAGTGCGGGAATTAATTATAATTCCAACTCTTACCTGAAAAACAAAAGTTGGGCAGATGCCGGAATCGGCGTGACGTGGAATTTGATGAATTTGTTTTCTCGTCCGCAAGCAATTAAATTGGCTAAAAATCGGGAAGAATTGGAACGTCTGCGCCGTTTGGCGATGACAATGGCGGTTATGTCGCAGGTCAATGTTTCTTATCTGCAATTAAAACAGGCCGTAGAAGGTTTTGAAGTTGCCAGTTCTTTGGATAAGGTCAATGACAGTTTGTGGCAAAAATCGTTCGCCGCTAAAAATAAAACGGTTAAAGAAAGACGTGAAACCTTATTTGTCGCCGTTGATCGATTGGTTTCTCATTTAAAGCGTGATTTTGCTTATGCCGATTATAAAGGAGCGGAAAGCAATTTATTCGTGGCTTTGGGGGTTGATCCTTTGCCGCGTTTTTTGCCGCATGCCAGTGTTCATTCCATCGCCGAAACGTTGGAGGACAATCTGTCCCGTAATGCTCCGCGGGGATTTAAGGACGTTACATATGATCGCCCGCCTTCGGATAAAGCACAGTTGACGGTATTGAGTAATAATCAGCGCGCTAAATTATTGGAATGGTCCAGTTTGCGCCGTGTTAATAAAAAAGACGCTCCTTTGGCTCAAAGGGCTGTAAATGATCCGGTCGTTTTAAACACTCCTGTCGCGGCGCCGGTTCAAAAAGTCGCCGTAAAAAAACAAAAGACTGAAAAGAAAGGTGTGCCTGCCGGATTTAAATTGTTGCAGATGTCTTCGTTTGCCCAGTTGAATAAAGCTCAGGCGTATTGGCGGGAATTAGTGGCGGCAGATCCTGCATTGGCCGCGTATTCCCCGATTTATCGAGAAGTCACTGTCGCCGGAAAAACAAGATTCAGGACGTTTATTGCAGATGCGGAAAGCCGGTTGAAAGATGTTTGCCGGCGTTTAGCTGTCGAATTAAAATCTTGTCTGATTGTTAAAAAGTAACGGATGATTGAATAAAATGACAGCGCCCTTTCCATTTGAAAGGGCGCTGTTTTTTTTATTCTATCGGTTGTTTATTTTGTCAAACCGGATGTATCCGACTGTTTTTGCTGTTTGTTATCTTGAATTGGAACGGAAGAGTGTTCGGGCGAAAGGATTTCTTTGCCCGTTAAAAGGCTTTTGACCGATCCGACGGCAAAAAATTGTTCATAAAGTGTGGCCGACATTTTTTCCTCTCGTAATATCAGGAAAAAATTATCCGTTAAAAAAGAAGTATTGTCAATTTAATCTAAAGAATTTTCGTCCGCAGAATATTTATCTATGCGATATTTTCTTTGGAAAATAACTCCGGTAATGCGTCAATCGCTTCATCGATAAGTTTTTGGCCGTCTTCTTCAGATAACTTTTTCGCTAAAATTTGTTCAACAGCCTGCATGGCTATTTTAATGGCTTTGTCGCGGATTTCTTCGGAAGCTTCCTCTGCCGCGCGGTTTAACCGTTGTTCCGTGGCTGTTTCGCGATTTTTAAGTTTTTGTTCAAAATCCTTTTGAATTTCCCGTTTCAGGCGGTCTGCTTCTTCCTGAGCTTTGGTTAATGCTTCTCGCGATGTTTGCTCCATCCTGGCATGTCGATTTGTATATTCGGCCAACAGTTGTTCCGCCTGTTTGCGCAATTGTTCGGCTTCATTTATTTTAGATGCGATTCCGTCCACTCTCGCTTGTAAAAGCGATGAGATAGTTTTGCCGGCCAATTTAATTAAGGCAATCACCGTCAGGCAAAAAGCTATACCAACCCAAAAAGTAGGATCTTGGAATAAGCCGTGTTCTCCGGCATGTGCGGACGTTGAAGCAAAAGCAGGGGAAATGATCATACCATTTTTTCCATAACAGAAATCGTTTTTTGTTTTATTTCATCGGCTGAAACAGCAATTCCCGCCACTTTGCGGGTAATTTGATCCGTCAAGTCGCCGGATATCGTCGAAATATCTTGCAAAGCGTTTTCTTTTGCAACAAGTAACGCTTGTTCTTTTTCGGCGACATGCGCTGCAAGGCGTCGGGCAAAATCTGTTTCCATTTGCTTGGTTAAGGCCTGCGCTTCTTCTTGAGCTTGAGCAAAGGCAGCCTGCGTTTGCTCCTTAAGCAAAGCCTGCGCGTCTTCTAATTCCTTGAGCAAACGGGCGGCTTCGGTTTTTAATTCGTCTGTTTTTTGGATATCAATTTCAATTTGAGACCGACGCGCATCCACCGTCGCATACATTGAGGGCATGATAACTCGCCATACGATCAAAAACATGGCGCAGAATGTGATTAACATCCAAAAGCTTTGTGAAGCGTACCATGTCGGATCAAGTTGCGGCAGCATTGTTCGTCGGTCCCTTTTAATTGAAAATTACAAGAACAGCATAATTAATGCGATGACCAACGCGTACAAAGCAATAGCTTCCGTCGCGGCAAAGCCGATCAGACCGAACGCGTTGACGTCGTTCTTTACCGTCGGATTGCGGCCAACCGTGTCAATCATCGTTATCCAGATTTTGGACACCCCTTCAGCAGCGGCTTTCATGCTTAAAGCGCACAAAGCGGCAGCTAAGAATTTTGCGGCATCGGCAATGTATTTTGCGTATTCGGCTTCCATAATTCGTATCCTTCCTATAAAGCACTTTCACAAAAAATAAGAACTAATGCGAATGTATCGCATCGTTCAGATAAACACAGGTCAAGATAGTATAAATATATGCTTGCAAAACTGCAATCCCCATTTCAAAAACAGTTAAAAGGGATATGAATACAAGCGGCAACCATCCGCCTATAAAACCCAAATCATAGATAAAGCCGGCAATCACTTTGAGCATGATATGGCCGACCATCATATTTACCGTTAAACGCACTGTCAGGCTGAACGGTTTTGAGCAAAAAGAAATTATTTCGATCGGAACCAATATCGGCGCAATAGCTGCCGGTGTTCCTTTCGGGAAAAAGTTGGTAAACCAGTTCAGTCCGCGTGTCTTCAATCCGGCGACGACCGTGATCAAAATCGAAAAAACGGATAACGCGCCGACTGCGGCGAAATGACTGGTGTACGTAAAGCTGTACGGCAGTAATCCCAAAAGATTGCCCAATACAACAAACATAAACAGGGTGAATATAAACGGAACGTATTTTTTGCCCGCATGTCCGACCATTTCCCCGACCATGCCCGTTATTAATTCATAGACAATTTCCGCAACGGACTGCAACTTTGTCGGAATGATGCTTCTTTTGCGCATGGCGACAACAAAAAACACCAAGCAAACGACGACAGCCAAAGCCATGAATAAAGACGAATTTGTAAAAGACAAATCAACCCCGTCAACTTTGGGCAGAGAAATAACGGGTTTTATTTCAAATTGTTCTATCGGGCCGGACACTGTTTATTCCTTTCCTTCCGATGATTGCCGTTTGTCGTAATTTTGCAGAAAACGTATGACGTTTAATGTGCCGGCAATACACCCTAATATTAAAAAAACGGCGATGAAAACGGGACGTGTCCCCAACCAATGGTCCAATCCGTATCCCATTCCGAAACCGCATATCACTCCGGCAATCAAGTCTGAAACAACGTTAAAGGCCAACCACATCATACGGGCTATCGGATGAGACGCCGCATTATGCGGCACGGCATTTTTTTTTGTTTCCCGCTTTAATATACCCAAACGGCGGTCTAATTCCTTTAAATCGTCGCCGGATATATTTTGTTGTTGTTCTTCGGGCACTCAATCACCTTCAGGATAGTTGTGTATGCTACGAATTCAATACCTAAATGTCAAGAAATTCCGCGTTACGGTGCGACGGAAAGTGTTTGTTTTTCCTTCATTTCGGCAACAGGCCATGATCCCGTATAATTTTTTTTCAGACGTTCAATCGCCTGATCCACCTCAGAACGGCTGGGAACGCCTTCAATGGTTTCTTTTTCTTTGCCCAATTGCAGAACAAGGGTCGGCGTGGCATGAATTTTAAACTGCATAATTGCCAAATTGCGTTGACGAACCAGTTCTTTTATTCCGGCTTCGTCAGTCGCACAGGCGACCATTTCATCTTCGGTCAATCCGGCAAGTTTGGCATAGGGAGCCAACGCTTCCTGTAAATTGGGCGCTACAGCCCATTTCATTTGATTTTCAAACAAAGAATCCATGAATGCAAAGTATTTGTCACCGGACAGGCAACGGGAAATCATAGATGCCGTAACGGCTCGGGTATCAAGCGGAAAATCGTCCAAAATGACCAACACCTCGTTTTTGTCGATGTACTTTTCAAGTAAATACGGCATCAGCTGTGTATGAACGACGGGACAATGCGGGCAGGTTAAGGATGTAAAAATCCTGATTTTCAAAGGAGCATCTTTGTTTCCTACAGTTTTTTCGGAAAAATCAAAAACGGGTTTTTTCGTTTCCGTTTCGGTAAGTGACGTTCCCGCGGTTTCGGTCGATATCGTCTCTGTCGTTTCAGAAACGGGTTTGCCGGTAAAAAAGTTTTTGATCTTTTGTATCCAACTCGTTTCGGTTTGAGCAAAAGCGCCGGAACACGTTAATGTTAAAAACAAAAAACCGGCGATAAAAATCTTTGTCGCGTTTTTCATAAAAAAATCTCCTTTGAAGAGGTCGTTCTGTCTTTTATAAACGAAAAAACGACAGCTGTTAATCACTTTTTAGAAGTTTTCAAGAGCAATCCCAATTCTACAGCGGCTTTTCGTAGGGCTTCGTCCGTTATATCTGATGTCAGAGTGTTGATTTCCGATTGTTCTTCCGGTTTTGGAAAACGAACGGGCAAAGTCTGAGTAACAGGCGGAGGGAAACCGCCTTGAGTCAGGCGAATGTCAATTATGGCCGTGTATCCGAAATACGAATTGATTTTTTCCAAAATCTGTTCCTTGCGGGCGTTAAATTCAACAGCGTAAGCGCCACTGAAGGCTTTGACGTGCAAAAGGGCTTGATCGGGAAATGATTTTGAAAAAGAAACGGAAGTCGGTACGACTCCTTGTGACAATATCGGGCCGAGAATATCTTCCCAACGGGAAAGAATGTCGGCCTGAATAAAGCCTTTTTTTCCTAAAATCGGCCCGAGCAAAGGACGGATGTCCGCTCCGAAGGAAACAAGGCCGGTACTGCGGCGCGGCGGTTCAAGAGCGGCGTTTTCTTTTTTAGGCGTTTTTTGAATCATGCAAAGTCGCCGCGGGCGAATTCTGCCAATCGATCTTCTCGAATCGCTTGGCGAAGTCCGTTCATTAAATCCTGATAATAGGTCAGATTATGCCAAGTCAGAAGCATTACTCCCAAAATTTCTTTAGTCCTGACAAGATGGTGCAGATATGCTCTGGAATAACTGCGGCAAGCCGGACAACGGCACTGATCATCCAACGGAGCGGGATCGTCTTTATGTCTTGCGTTTCTGAGATTTAAAACGCCGTTGCGGGTAAATGCCTGCGCCGTTCTGCCCGAGCGGGTCGGCATAACACAGTCGAACATGTCGACACCGCGCAATACCGCTCCGACGATATCCGAGGGACGGCCGACTCCCATTAAATAACGCGGTCGATCCGTCGGCAGGTGCGGTGTGGTCGTGTCAATCGTGTCAAACATCAGTTCCTGCCCTTCTCCCACTGCCAAACCGCCTAAAGCGTAGCCGTCAAAACCGATGTCCATTAATGAATGACAGGATTCTTCACGCAAATCTGGATGAACACCGCCTTGAACAATACCGAATATGCCGTACCCGTCCCGGTCAGTAAAAGCGTCTTTCGACCGTTTGGCCCAACGCATGGAGCGACGAGTCGAATCGGCAACATATTTTCGTTCTGCCGGATAAGGAGGGCATTCGTCAAAACACATCGTGATATTGCTGTCCAATTGATACTGAATGCCGATGGAAATTTCCGGAGACAATCTGTGCAAACTGCCGTCAAAATGAGAGCGAAAGTCTACACCGTCTTCCGTAATCGTGCGCAGTTTCGATAAAGACATAACCTGAAAACCTCCCGAATCGGTTAAAATCGGTTTGTTCCAGTTCATGAATTTGTGCAGTCCGCCCAACTTTTCAATTTTATCTGCTCCGGGGCGCAACATCAAATGATATGTGTTGCCCAGAAGAATTTGAGCCCCCGTTTCTGCAACGGATTCCGGCAACATGGCTTTGACCGTCGCCGCCGTCCCGACAGGCATGAACGTCGGTGTTTCGATGATCCCGTGAGCCGTATAAAGTTTTCCCGACCGTGCCCGGCCACATGTTTTTTCAATTTCAAATTTCAGCATGAAAATCCCCTTGTCCAGATAAAACGGAGCTAAAACATTTTACTTCTAAAAGTCAAGCGCTTTAGTCGGGCTGAAGAAAACAATAAACGAAATAAATAAAGAGCGATAGCCTGAAAAAGAAAGCGGGAGCGGAAAATAATTAAAATAAAAAATAACAAAATGTGTTGACATGTTAAAAATAATATGACATATTGTTAATACACTTGATGTCGTGTCTTTGAAAAGCGTTTCCGTGCGGGAGCGCTTTTTTTATATCAAAAGGAGATGAAAATGGGTTTTGGAAAAAGTTTAAAAAAGATAGGGAAAAGTATTGTTTCAGCGGCTACAGATCCCAAAAATTTAATTAATCCTTTATTTTCCGTCACTGAATTGGGAAACGGGCTTTATGACGATTATAAACAGTCCGTTCAGGCCGATAAAGACAAAGAAGTCGCACGGCAACAGGCGGAAATTGAAGCTTCAAATAAAGAGTTTCAAGATGATTTGGATAGGAAAAGACGCAATTCAAAAAGATCGAATCTTATCTTTGCCGGCGTGTTGAAAGGACGCGGAGCCATAGGTTTGGGCGGTCAGAAAAATTTGTTGGGGTTGTAAGAATGTCTGATTCGTATTCTTTGGCAGATAAAATTATCCGAAAAACGGATGAATTAAAATCCAAACGAGTTAATTTTGAAAGGCTGTGGCAGGAAATATCGGAGCTGGTTCTGCCTCGAAAAGCGGATTTTACGGTCAGGCAGAAAGTCGGTGCCGTTCGTACAAGAAAATTATTTGAAACGACGGCCGTTAATGCCGCCGAAATTTTAGCGGCGGGATTGCACGGTCTGATGACAAATTCAGCCGGAAAATGGTTTTCCCTGTCCGTTCCGAAATATAAAGACATGCCTGAAATTTCTGATTGGCTTGTTCAAGCGGAACAAATTATTGCGGATGAAATCATACGACCGAGCGCCGGTTTTGCAACGAATATTCATGAAGTATATTTGGATTTGGCCGTTTTGGGGACAGCCGGATTGTATGTCGGTTGGAATGAAGAAAAGCAGGGATTGTTTTTTCAGTCGCGTTTTTTGGGAGAGTTGTTCTTGGAAGAAAATGCGGTTGGACAAATCGATCAGGTCTACCGTGTTTTTAAAATGTCTTTGGATAAAATCGTTCGGACATGGGGAGAAGATGTTTTGCCCGAAAAAATAAGGGCCGTTTTCAAAACCGGAAATCAAACGGAACGGGAATATGAAATCATTCACGCCGTTTTCCCGAATGTTTTATATGAAAACGGCAGTGTTTTTCAAAAACCGATCAGTTCGGTATATGTTTTAAAAGAAGAAAAAACATTGCTGTTTTCCGGCGGTTTTGAGGAAATGCCTTTGTTTGTCGCGCGTTGGAGTAAAGCGTGTACCGAAATATACGGCCGTTCTCCAGCCGCGGCCGTGCTGCCGGATATAAAAATGATTCAGGAAATGATGAAAGAAACGATTATTGCCGCTCAGTTGGCCAATCGTCCGCCGCTTTTGGTCAGAGATGACGATCAGTTCTCTCCGGCGGCAACGGTGCCGGGCGGTATTATCCGTTATACCGGTGAAGCGCCGAAAGCTTTTATCGGCGGGGCTAATTCAAGCATCGGCTTGGAAATCATGAATGAAATCAGAAACAGAATCAAAACGGCGTTTTACAATGACCGATTGATCGGTGTCGATAATGTGCGGATGACTGCGACCGAAGTTTTGCAAAGAACGGAAGAAAAAATGCGTTTGTTGGGACCTGTGTTCGGTCGTTTGCAGACAGGGCTGTTGGGACCGATGATGAATCGGATTTTTGGATTGTTGGTACGGCACGGCAGAATGTCTTTACCGTCCGGAATTTCTTTTTCCGATGTCAGAATCGAATATGTGTCCCCGTTGTCTTTGGCGCAAAGGCATTTGCAAGCCAGAGCCGTTATGCAGACGTTGGAATTGGCGGAGGAATTTTTAAAAATTCAGCCTGAAGCCGCAAATGTGTTCAATGTTCCGGAAGCGATCAGAAAAATCGGCGAAATGTACGGTGTCAGCGCTGCTTTGTTTAATGTCGGGGGTGAAGAAAAAATAAATGACGGATGAGGTTAAAAAAAGAAAAATCGGCAAGGCGCTGAGTTTGGTTCAAGCTTATAAAGCTGTTTTTTTATCTGAAAACGGGCAGATCGTTTTACGGGATTTGGCCGATAAATGTCATATGCTGTCTCCGGTAACGGATGTGTCGAATCCGAACGGGTTTTCCGCCGCAAGTGCTTTTTACGACGGGAAACGGGCAGCTTTTCTGGACATTGTGAAAATGTCCGCTTGCGATGAGCAAAAGCTTGTCGCGTTATTGCAAGAAACTGAAAGGAATAAAAATGAATTATGATTTGTCCATGCCGCGGGAAGACTTTTCCGGCGATATGATTAAAGAAGTTATTGATGAGGACGCTTTTGAAGAGTTTAAAAGTTTGTCCGAAGAGTTGCGGTTGTCCGAAAAACAGTCGCAGGGAATTTGGGATTGGATCGTTGAAGGTGCTTTGCGGTTCGTAGACGATCTGAATGTAAAATCACGGGAATATTGTGCTGAAACCGAAAGTCGGTTGCGCAATGTTTACGGACGGGATTTTGAAGCAAAACAAAAAGCCGCGCAAAATCTGATTCGAAAATACGGCGGAGAAGAATTGGCGGATTTTTTGAAAGACAGCGGTATCGGAAATTGTCGTGAAATCGTTACTTTCCTGATTAAGCTGGCCGATGCGGCCGGCGAAGATCGCGGATTGGTCGGAGAAAAGTCGTCCGTTTTATCTTCCGAAGAAAAAATCAAAGCGGAAATCGCCAGATTGATGGCTGTGCCGGCCTATATGCAGGCCGGACACCCCGAACATGAAACAACGGTTCAGCAGGTGTATCGTCTCAGAAAACGATTGTTCGGTGAAGAATGATCGTCTTTTGAAAACGAAACAAAGCGCTCCGTTCCGAACGGGGCTTTTTTTATATTCAAAAAATGAAAGAGGAAAATTATGAGCACACAAATCACAACTTCGTTTGTTAATCAATACAGTTCCAATATTCAGGCGTTGGTTCAGCAGAAAGGATCCAAATTGCGCGATTTGGTCGGTTTTGAATCCGTGCGGGGAAAAGGAATGTTCATCGATCAGATCGGTCAGGTCGCCGCCGTTAAAAAAACAACGCGTCATGCCGACACGCCGCAGACAGACACGCCTCATAAACGTCGTAATTTAAAATTGGATACGTATCATTGGGCCGATTTGATCGATAATGACGATAAAGTCAGAATGTTGATCGATCCCGCCAGCGATTATGCCAATGCCGCCGCTTGGGCGATGGGGCGCGCGATTGATGAAGCGATCGTTACGGCGGCTTTGGGGACGGCATATACCGGTGAAACAGGTTCTATTCCCGTTGATTTGCCGTCGACACAAGTCGTTGATGCCGATTGTACGTCAAAATTTACATTTGATAAGTTGCGCGAAGTCAAGCGTATGTTCGATAAATGTGACGCCCCCAGCGAAGGACGCGTGATTGTTTTGTCCGCTCAGCAGCTGGACGACTTATTAAGTGAAACAAAGGTGACGTCGGCCGATTATGCTTCTGCCAAGGCGTTGGTTCGCGGGGAGCTGGATACGTTTATGGGATTTAAGTTCGTTCAGTTGAATGCGAAAAACAGTTCCGGCGGTTTGATTTTGTCCGACGTAACGTCAACGGGCGATGCCGTGATCGGACGATCCTGTTTCGCTTTTCAGTCCGACGGTCTTAAGCTGGGGATCGGCCAGGATATCGTTGGAAAAATTACGGAACGCGACGATAAATGTTTTGCAACGCAGGTCTATTACGAAATGTCGATCGGCGCCGTACGTATGCAGGAAGAACTGGTCGTTAAAATCAACTGTAAAGAGTAAATATTCTTTGAAGGCGGCAGGACACGTTTCTGCCGCTTTTTTTATTCCGTAAAGGAGGAAAATATGACTTCCATTGTTGCCGTTTGTAACAGGGCTTTATCTAAAATAGGTGACGAATTGATCATTACGTCCGTGGACGATGATACAAAACCCGCCCGGTATTGCAAAGCGCTGTATGAAGATACGCGCGATTTTGTTTTAAGGTCTTATCCGTGGCGGTTTGCCTTGAAACGTTATGTTCTGGCGCCGTTAAAAGAAAAGCCGCTGTTCGGGTACGATTATCAGTTTGTTGTACCGTCCGATTGTTTGCGTGTTTGGAAAACAAGTAATCAACAACGTTATCAGGTCGAAGGCAGGCATATTTTGGCGGACCGAAATTCTTTTTCTTTTATCGGTATTTCCAGAATAGAAGACGCCACTTTGTTTGATCCGATGTTCGTCGAGGCGCTTGCGCTGCGTTTGGCTGCGGAATTGGCCGTTCCTTTGACCGCGTCGGTTTCTTTAAAAGAAAATCTGGTGAAAGAATATCAGCAGTTTGTTCAACAGGCAAAAACAGCCTCCGCCATGGAAGGCGTTCAAGATGTTTATGTGCCGCAAGGATGGCTGGAGGCCAGAGTGTAATGTCTTATGCCACTGCTTTGGTCAGATTTAATATCGGTGAAATTTCAGAGTTGATGAGCGGACGTGTCGATACAGAAGAATATAAAGGCGCTTGTAAAATTTTGAAAAACTTTATTCCGTCCGTTCAAGGGCCCGTTTTCAGGCGCGGCGGTACGCGCTTCGTCGCACAAACAAAATATCACGATAAGAAATCCAGACTTTTTTCTTTTCAATTTTCGGCGGAGCAATCTTACCTGTTGGAATTCGGAGATAAATACGTACGCGTTTTTTATCATCGTAATCCGATCATTGATGAAAATGAAGCTCCTGTGGAAATAGCCATGCCGTATACGCACAACGATCTGGATAAGCTGTATTTTTCACAATCGGGCGATGTTGTTTATATTGCTCATCCGGATTTTCCGTTAAGAACGGTTACGCGTTATTCTCAGACTGACTGGCGAACGCAAGAAGTGCAAATGACGGACGGTCCTTATCTGCCCGTTCATACCGGAGATATTTCTTTAACGCCTTCCGCAACGACGGGAAGTATTACCATTACGGCTTCAGATGATGTTTTTGTTGCGTCCGATGTCGGTCGTCATGTCCGGATTATGCAACCAAACAATCCGAACGTTCAATGTGGAGCGGCTAAAATTACGGGTTTTAAAGATGCGCGTAATGTCAGTGCGACGGTATTTGGTGATTTTCCTTTTTTAAACACGACGGCGTCCAAATCATGGAGATTGGGTGTTTTCTCAAAAACAACAGGGTATCCGGCCGTTGTTTCGTTTTTTGAACAAAGGCTTGTTTTGGGAAAAGGAAACGGCGTTTACGGATCGAAGATCGGACAATACGAAATTTTTTCGCCGACATCGGCAAATGCGGCCGTAACATCGGAGTACGGTTACGGTTATGAGTTGTCTTCGGATCAGATAAATGATGTATGCTGGTTGTCTTCCGGTCGAGTATTGGCAATCGGAACGGTAGGAGCGGATTTCACTTTGGAAACCGTCGGTGGCGAGGGATCAATACCCATGAGCGTTAAAGTTCAACGCCACTCGACCTTCGGAAGCGAAACCGTCGCACCGGTGAAAGTCGGCGGCACGACGCTGTTCGTTCAGCATTATGGCAGAAAACTTCGCGCCTTTATGTATGACAGCAATTCCGACGGCTATGTCGCCAGAGATTTAACAACGTTGGCTTCTCATATAACATATGGCGGTATTAAAGAAATGGCTTTGCAGCAGGAACCCGTGCCGGTCATTTGGTGCGCGTTGAAAAACGGTTCTTTAGCCGGATTGACATACGAGGAGGCGGAATCCGTCGAGGCGTGGCATTCTCACGAACTGTCGGGAGCGTTCGTAGAGAGCATTGTAACGCTGCCTTCGGAAAACGGCGGGAATGACGAATTGTTTTTGCTGGTTCGTCGGAATATTAACGGCGAAATAAAGCGTTATATCGAAGTTATGGAAACAGGTATCGAGGAAAACGCCGAAGATTCGCAGGAATGTTTCTTTGTGGACAGCGGATTGTCATATCACGGAAAAAAAGTTTCTCGGGTTGCGGGGTTGGATCATTTGGAAGGGGAAACGGTCGTCGTCTTGGCCGACGGGGCCGTTCAAACGGAAAAAATCGTTCAAAACGGTATCATCGATTTGGATACGCCCGCCTGTGTCGTACATGCGGGGTTGCCCTTTACTTCCGTTTTACAGACGATGCCGCTGGCCGGCGTCGGACACGACGGAATGTCCGAAGGATCGTCCAAACGTATCTCCGGTTTGTTGGTTCGTCTTTATAAAACGTTGGGGCTTTCCATCGGATCGTCGGAACACGTCGAAAAACAAAGTTTTCGAAATTTTTACGATCCGATGAATTCACCTCCCGCGTTGTTTTCGGGCGATAAAAAGGTTTCGTTCAGCGCCGGATGGGGGCGTCTTTCCGATATCAGAATTGAACAGGATCAACCGTTGCCGTTGACGATTCTGGGTGTTTTTCCGTTGATTTCAATAAACAGAATATAAGGAGATTAGAGTATGGCTAAAAGTATTTTTCCGGCATTTATGAACAGCGCAAAAAATACGCTTAACTTGTTAAAAGAATGGCAGGATTCCAAAGAGACCGAAAAGGATTACCGTCGGCAGGCCGATAATGTAATGCGTACAAATTACAACGAAACGCAAAAGTTAAAGCGGGAAAAAGATGAAGAGAGAGGTGAGGCGATCGCGAAAGCCGGCGCTTCGGGGGTTGATGTGGCATCGTTTAATGATGCGTTGTTATATGGCGATTTAAAATCACGTCAAAAAATTTATGATAAAAAACAACAGGCGGCGGATCAGGCATATTCTTTGCGACGTCAGGCAAAAAGCGAGCGCGATAACCGAAAAAATAAAGCTTTTTCTTATTCTGTCGGTTTGCTGACGGATTTTAAAGGGTTGAGCGATTAATTCCCTGAAGGAGATCTGTTATGGGAAATGTCAAAGAAGGAGTTACCATTTCCGCCGGTTTGACGGCTCCGGCCTGGATGCCGATTTTTAATGAATGGGTCGGCTGTTTAATCGGTATCGCCACGTTAACGTATATTTGTGTAAAAATCTATGTACTGTTGTATCGTTCGGGAGCTTCCGAATGATTTCAAAAAAAGGCATTGATTTAATAAAAGCTTTCGAAGGCTTTGCTTCTTTGGAATATACGTGTGTCGCCGGCAAAAGGACAATCGGTTACGGCCATGTATTGGGACCCGATGAAAAATATGTTTGCGGTGTGTGCGAACGTGAAGCGGAAATTTTGCTGATGCGGGATTTGGATATGGCGGAGAAAGCGGTCGAGGATTTGGTTGAAGTACCTTTATCGGATTACCAGAAAGATGCCTTGGTCAGTTTTGTTTTTAACATCGGAATCAGGGCGTTTGAAAAATCCACTTTGTTAAAAAAACTCAATGAAGGCGGTTATGATCAGGTACCTAAACAGTTACAGCGTTGGATCTATGTCAACGGTCGCCCTTGCGACGGATTGATGCGTCGCAGGAAAGCGGAAGCCGGACTGTTTGTAAAATCGACGGGACGGAAAGGTCCCGTTTTTTCATGAAAGGAAAAAAATAATGATTTGGGAAAATATTGTTTTATTTTTTGAACAGACCGTTTTTTGGTTTGGAACGATTGTCGGAGCCGCTTCGATTATTGTGAAAGCAACGCCGTCACAGAAGGATGATGCTTTTTTGGCAAAAATAATCAAAGTGTTGGAGCTTGTTTCCATCGTGAATGCAAAGATTCAGGAAAACAAGGCAACGCCGCAAAAAGAACAAAATAATGACTGAAACAACGGGTTTTGTTTGTATCGCAATAACATTGCCGATTTTATTGTTGTCGTTCTTTACATATAAATTCGGCAGAACACGGGAAAGAATAGAATATGAACAGAAAAAATCAAAAATGTTGGCGCATATTCGTTATTTACGTTATCGGTTGGATGATGTTGATGTCATTAAACGCCTGCACGACAGGTTTAAACGGTGATTTTTGCGATATTTATTTGCCGGTGTTTCCCGATTATGAAAAAGATACGCCGGAAACAATCCGGCAGATTGATAAAAACAATATTGTTTATCAGGAATGTTTATAGAGAAACAGCCCGTTTAACGGGCTGTTTTTTTATCAATAAAAGCTCCGTTCTTCTTTTTTCCCTTCGGTATTTTCCTGCATTTCGGATCTGTCACGACGGCGTCTGGGTCTTTCTTCTTCGAAGCCCGCATCTTTTCCCTTTTCTTTAGTCCCCTTTTTATTCTTTGCCTGTTGCTCGCGTATCAAAGCTTCAATCAGAGGATTGTCAATGGTCGTTTTTTCTTCCCCTTGGACTTCGTATTGAGAAATGTTCACTCCGAATTTTTGATATTCCTCTGCAATTGACGCTTCCATTCTGTCTAAATCCGCTTGCTGGCGTTGGTTAAACAGTTCGATTAATTGCAAAGTGCTTTGAATCATCGGGTTGGCTTGAGAGATTTCATCAATGGTCATGCGTGCTTCTAACTTGTTTCGAAACGGTATGGCATCAGGATTACTCAACAAAACGGCAGTCTGATACCATTTGTATGCAAAAATGTTGCTTTGACTGACACCGTTGCCATGTTCATATAATTTCCCCAATTCCAACTGAGACGGAGTATGATTTCTCATCGACGCAGAAGTAAAACAGTCCGCCGCCGCCGTATATGCATCGTCATTTGCGTCACTCAACAATAACATGCCGCGTTCATATAAAGCCTCCGGATCCGTCATTTTGGCACATACGGCGCTGGCGTTAAGATATTTTGCCAACATTTTTTCCTGTCCGCCTTCCGAAGTCTGAAAGGCTGTTTGCGCACAAACGCTGCCCGTCGCTATAAAAAAGAACAAAAAAGTAAGAAATGCCTTGATCATGGGATCATATCCTTAAATAATAACTTTACATCAATAACGATACGATTGTCATCTTTTTCCAAATTTTAAGCTAAATGGGCGAAAAATGAAACGGCTTTTATCTATTTTTTCTTTTTTTCTTTTTTTTGCCGCTTTTCATGGGCAGGCGCAAAGCTCTGTTCCGGCAGAATTGTTGGCTCAGCAAGAAATTGTCGCGCCGGGACAATCGTTTTATGTGGCATTAAAGCTGACCGTGCCGCGCGGCGGACATGTTTATTGGAAAAATCCGGGTGATGCCGGAGAAGCGATTGATCTAAAATTGACGATGCCGTCAGGTTTTAAAGAAGTCGGGCGGTTTTGGCCGACTCCGGAAAAATTTACGGTAGGTACATTTACCGAATACGGTTATCGTTCTCAAGCATATTTATTGGTGAAAATTCAAGCTCCCGAAACGTTGCCTGTCGGGGAAGTTTTCGAAATATCCGGTCAAGCCGTTTGGTTGGCTTGTCATAAAGAATGCATGCCTATGGCTCAGGACGTCGCTGTTTTAATCGTCGCCGGATTAAAAAACGGGGAAGAAAAAAATCAAGAAGTCGAACATGTGATTTCAGCTCTGCCGAATAAAGAGGAAAATGCCGTTTTCTTTGAAACGACGGATGCCTTAATTTTGTCGGTTCCGGCAAATGATCGGGCTCAAGATGCGTATTTTTTTTCGGCGGATCAAAAAGTGATAACGTATTCCTCACGGCAAAATATGAAAACGGTTGACGGTAAAATGTATTTGTTTATGAAAAAAGCATCTGCCGACACTTTTAGATCTTCCGATGTTTTAAACGGAACGCTTGTTTTTTATAATGTTCGTGGCGAACAGATCGGCGCAATGGATGTCGCGGCCGTAAAAACGGAAGAAAGTTTGCCGGTTTTTAAGGAACCTTTTTCAGTTTTTGATTTTATAACGGCGATGCTGTTCGCTTTTTCAGGCGGTGTTTTATTGAATTTGATGCCGTGCGTTTTTCCCGTTTTATCTTTAAAGGCGTTTCGGTTGTTAAATTCGGGGCAGGAGATTTCTTCTGCCGCCAGACGACGGTCGGGGGCATATTATGCGGCAGGCGTATTGGTGTCTTTTATGGTCATCGGTTTGGTCTTAATTGCTTTGCGTGCGGCGGGTTCGCAAATGGGATGGGGGTTTCAGCTGCAATATCCCCCGTTTGTGCTGGGCTTGTGCTTGTTTATTTTTTTCTTGGGTCTTGTTTTTTCCGATATCGTCAGTGTGGGTGAAAAGTTGTCGGCGGTTGGTTTGAATGTCGGCCGTAATTGGGGTGATTTCGGTACGGGCGTTTTGGCTGTCGTCGTCGCGACACCGTGCGCGGCGCCTTTTATGGGGACGGCTTTGGGGTACGGATTGATAAATCCGGCTCCCGTGACGATTTGCGTTTTTTTGGCGATGGGGGCGGGGTTGTCGTTTCCTTTTCTGTTGTTGGATTTTTGTCCGGCATTGGGGCGTTTTTTACCCAAAGCGGGTGCTTGGACGGTATTGCTTCGGCAATTTTTAGCGTTTCCTTTATATGCCGCTTCCGCTTGGTTGCTATGGGTGCTGGCTGCGCAAGAAGGGTCTCAGGCATTGGCCGCGGGATTGGGATGTCTTGTCGCGATCGCTTTTTCCGGTTGGTTGTCGGGTATGGCATCACGGCAGGAAAATTTAAAAAAAGTTTCTTTTGCCGTAACTTTTACGACTTTGATTTTGATAGGAGTTTGTTTTCATTCCCTTTCCCCTGTCCGTTTAAATGATCAGGCTCAAACGGAAATAAAGTGGCGACCATATGACACGGCGGAAATTCAGGAATACAGAAAAGCGGGCGCGCCTGTTTTCCTGAAATTTTCGGCGAAATGGTGCTTGACGTGTTTGGTTAATGAAAAAACAGCATTTTCTTCGCGAAAACTGGCAGAAACGTTTCGTCAAAAAGGGATTGTTGCTTTTCTGGCAGATTGGACAAATCGAAGCGATGAAATTACGGCGGCACTGGAAAGTTTCGGTCGGGGCGGCATACCGTTATATGTTTATTACCCTCCTCATGCCAAAGAACCGATTATTCTGCCGCAGCTGATTACGGAAAAAGCGGTTCTTTCTTTGACGGACGATTTGTAGTTATTTGGGCGCACGGCCTTTTGTCGCGACGATTTTGATTGTGTGCGTGAAAACATTTTTGTCCTTGACGTCGGCTTGCGGGACGAATTGAATAACGGCTGTTCCTTCTTTCCGAACGGAAAAACGTCGGCTTAACCAACTTTCTTCACGGGCGGTTTGCGCCGACAGCGGAGTTAAAACAAAAGAGCCGTTGCTTGACAGAATACCTGCCGAATCACGGACATTCAGTTGATAGTCAGTGTTTTGTATATACATATGTCCGCCTTTGCGTGTTGTTTTTGTTTCATGCAAAGGAGTGTAAACCGTCAGCGTCAGTATATCTCCGACCATAACGGGAACGGCGCTGTTTTCATGGCTTAATGTCAAATGGATAAAACGGGGGTCCGACGGTCTGAAATACAAAGCGGCGATGGCCTGTTCTTCTTGAGGAACGGGAGCCGGCGGATTTTTTCCCGTCAGGGCCGGATTTTTTTTACCCGCAGTTTTAATATCGATCCAAGCGGGCATGAACGGGTAAAAGGTTTTGTATCTGTTATCAAAGGCGTCTTTTTGAATAAATTGCATAAAAGACGTTTCTTCAATCATTTGTTTCGGCGGCAACGGCATTTCCTGCCGTATGTCGAACAAAGTCGTTTCTTGCGGATCCATTGCCGGTTTCAGCCAAAACGGTCTGAATTTTTCCAGATAAGCCTTTTGCAACGGAGACAGTTGTTTTTCCGATTCTGTTAAAAGCTGTTTGATCCGTGCGAATTTTTTCTTTTCTTTTTTCTGATCCGTTTTTTTTATGCTTAAATCGGCTAGCAGCCAAGCTTGAAGAAAATCATCCCGATCGGCGTAAAAACGCCCTAAATTATAACAAGCGTTGATGTTTTTTTTCAGAACGGCCTTTTTTAGAAGTTCTTCAGCTTTTTTTTCATCTTTTTTCACTCCGATTCCGAATCTGTAATACAAACCGAGCGTATTCATCGCTTTGGAATCTTCTTTGTCGGCCGCTTTTTGAAAATAAAAAGCCGCCGTTTTGAAATTTATGTCTGTTCCTTGTCCTTCCTGATGCAGCAAACCTAATCGAAAAGCTGCCGCCGTGTCGCCGCGTTCGGCATTCCCGCGTAAAGAATGAACATACATTGCACCGGAAAACCCGCGAATTTCTGCATGCAATCGATCAATCATCCCCAGATTGTCAAGTTGAGATAAGTCTCCTTTATAAAGACCGTTTAAGAAAGGCTGATAGGAAATATTTTTTTTGTCTTCTTTTTTTTGCATCAAAGAGCAAATCCGGACGGCATAGGCCGCGGCCTGTTGCGTTTTTTCGTATTTTTTTAAAATGCGTAACGCTTCGTCGCAGTTGCCTGCGTTAAAAGCTTCTATGCCGACATCAAAAGAATCCCGCTCAATGGTTTGGGCGGCGGCGTCAATGTAGAAAAAAGGCAGGACGGCCAAAGAAAACAAAACCGATAATTTCATGGTTTCGCTTTTTCAATGAAATCCGGCGCCAGATTTTGAAAGATATTTTCAAATTTTTTTTGTTTTTGAATGCTTTCCTGCCAATGTGCCGCCGTCCACTCGTCCGGTTTGATCGATCCCGCCCCGTTTTTATAAATAACGGTTAAGGCTATTTTGGCGTCGATATTCCCTAGCAATGCGGCTTGTTTATAAAATTTAACGGCTTTTTCTATGTCTTTTTCCACATTTTCACCGTTTTCATACCATCGCGCCAGCATGATTAAAGCTTCCGGATCGCCGTTTTTTGCGGCTTTTTCGGCGTATTCGATTCCCTTTTCGATATCTTGTACGACATTTTCCCCGTAAATGTATAACAATGCCAACGTCATTTGAGCCGGCGCATAATCCGCCTGCGCCGCTTTTTCATAATAATCCAAAGCTTTAGGAATATTTACGGGCATCCCTTTTCCCGCGAAATTCATCGCCCCCAAAGCAAAGGAGGCCTCAGGAATATTCATTACGTCCGCTTGTGCGAAATAAGTTGTCGCCTGTTGATAATCCTCCTGTTCATAAAAGATTAAAGCTTGTTCCAAAGGATTACGGGACAGATCGGCAGGCTGTCTGTTTAAAAACAAAATCAGTGTAATTAAAAGCGTCGCTCCGATAATTCCCAGAGCTTTATAAAGAGAAATCCGTTCTTTTTTCTGCATGTTTATATTCCTTGTTTTGCGGACTTTCATCTGTTTGCGCCAGTATAAACGGTTAAACGTTTTTTAAAAGTAAAAAGATTGAAAAAAACACTGTTTTCTGTTAATCCTGAACATTGTTTTATGAGGAGCGTTTCATGTCTTTTCTTCATCGCGAACAAATACGGTCATTTCATTTTACCCGTTATTTTTTCAACGAAGAAACAAAAACGGCGCATTTGTATTATTCGTTTAACGATGAGGCCCTGTCATTTGAAGAAACAATATGTTTCCGTCAAGCGCCGATGTTGAATGACGAAAAACGTCGCCGTGCTTTTGATGCATGTTTGCGTTTATTGCATTTGGCGGCGGGAATCAGTTATTACAAGTTGTTTGTTCCCGATGAAATCAAAATCGATTCAACCGAATTAACCAGAGAAGAGGCCGATTTTTTCAATTTGTTTTATACCGACGGATTGGGGGAATTTTCCTATAGGAACAATGTTTCTTTGAATATCCGTTTCCCTTTTTCTTTGACGGCCGTTCGAAAGCCGACGAATATTAATTTGAAAAAACAAATCGTTGTTCCCGTAGGCGGCGGCAAGGATTCGATTGTTTCCATTGAAACTTTAAAATCCGCCGGATATTCTCCCGTGTTGTTTTCGGTGGGGCAACCTCGTCCGATTAAAGAAACGATTGAAATATCGGGGCTTCCTTCAATTTTGGTGACGCGCCGGATATCGCCCGATCTGATTGCATTGAACGAACAGGCCGCATTTTTCGGGGCTTTGAACGGTCATGTTCCCGTTACGGGCATTATCGCGTTTATTTTAATGGCCGCCGCCGTTTTGTATGATTTTTCAGATGTCGCTCTGTCAAATGAGCGTTCCGCCAATATCGGCAATACGGAAAAAGACGGCAGGATCGTCAATCATCAATGGAGTAAATCGCTGGAATTTGAAAAAGCGTTCCATGATCTGACGGTTTCCGTGTTGCCGGATTTTCATTATTTTTCCTTGCTGCGTCCTTTGTCTGAATTGGCAATAGCGTCTTTGTTCGCCAAAACACAAAAATACGACCGGATTTTCACCAGTTGCAACAAAGCGTTCAAACTGGACGAACGTAAACGTTTTGACCGTTGGTGCGCCGACTGCGATAAATGCCGCTTTGTTTTTTTGGCTTTGGCGCCTTTTATGGAAAGGGAAAATCTGATACGTCTTTTCGGACATAATTTGTTGGACGATCTTTCTCAGACGGCGGGCTTTGAAGAATTGTTGGGACTTTCGGCGTTTAAACCGTTCGAATGTGTCGGTGAAATTGAAGAGTCGGTATTGGCTTTTCTGATGTTGGCCGATCACCCTGTCTGGCAAAAAGATGCCGTTATTAACGCTTTGACGGACAGAGTGCGCCGGAATTGGCAGGCTCGGCAAAAAAGTTTATTTGAAAAAATATTTACGTTGACGGATAATCATTTGATACCGCAGGAGTACGCAGATGTTATTGGAATCTTTAAGAAACAGGCCGGTTACGGTGTGGGGAAACGGGATTGAGGGCCGCGCCGCATCCATTTTTTTAGAAAAACGCAACTGTACCGTAAACGTTGTGGAAGATCCGGAAACGATACCGTTTTCGGGGGTTATCGTCAAATCGCCCGGAATCAGCATGTATCGGCATGAAATTAAAATGGCGCAACAATACGGGGCGTACTTTACTTCCGGAACCAATTTGTTTATGGAAGCCGCTTTTTTACAGCCCGAATATCGACCGCTTTTGATCGGCGTTACGGGAACAAAAGGAAAATCGACGACGTCTTCTTTGATCGCGCATTTGTTGCGAGCCCAAGGAAACAGGGTTGCTTTATGCGGTAATATCGGCGATCCCGCAATCGCTTATGCGGATGACTTGGGAAATTATGATATTGTCGTTGTGGAAATGTCCAGTTATCAATGTGCCGATTTACAATATTCTTTCGATATTTCCGTTATATTAAACCTTTATCCCGAACACATTGACTGGCATAAAACACACGAACTGTATTTTCGCGATAAATTGAATATTCTGAAACATCAAACGCCCGAACAGACGACGATATTGAACGCTCAGGACGCTTTGACGGTTACGCATGTTAAAAATCCGAGGAATCCTGTTTATTTTGATGCGTTGAATACCGTTCATGATATGGGGGATTACTTCTATAAAGGGGGGAAAAAACTGTTTAGAACGGATGTCGTTCCTTTGCGCGGCGAACATAATCTGAAAAATGTCAGTGCGGCCTTGACGGTGGTTGATCAGGTCAGCGGATCTTTTGATGGTTGTGAGGAAGCTTTGAAAACGTTTGAAGCGTTGCCTCACAGATTGCAGACAGTCGCCTTTAAAAACGGAGTGACATATATTGATGACAGTATTTCGACAACACCGGAAACGGCTATAGCGGCTTTAAAGTCTTTCGGTTATTCCAATATTGTTTTAATCGCCGGCGGCTTTGACAGAGAACAGGATTATTCGGCTTTGGCTTCTTTTGTCGCCCATGGAGGCGCTTCGGCTGTCGTCACATTGCCGCAGACGGGACGTCGGTTGGCTGAAGCTATAGAAGAGGAAGGCGGTAAAGCCGTTACGGCAAAAAATATGAAAGACGCTGTTCAAAAGGCGTCTTCTTTAGCCCGTTTCGGTGATATTGTGTTGCTTTCGCCGGCCGCCCCCAGTTATGGAGAATATAAGAACTTTCAGGAACGCGGCTTGGATTTTTTGAAGTGTGTTGACGAGTTGGAATAATCAGCGTCTGGATTTTAAAGCTGTTTGAATTGTTCCGTCGTCCAGATAGTCCAATTCGCCGCCGACGGGGATGCCCTGCGCCAGAGAAGAAATTTTAACGGGCAAGTCTCTGAAGCGTTCGGTAATGTAATGGCCGGTCGTTTGTCCGTCTACTGTGGCGGGCAGGGCAAGAATTAGTTCTGAAACTCCGGTTTGTCGCAGACGCCGTTCCAAAACGGGCAGGTGTAATTCGTCAGGTCCCGTCCCTTCGATGGCGGATAAAAGTCCGTTTAAAACATGATAACGTCCTTTAAATGCGGCGCTGCGTTCAATCGCCCATAAGTCTGCAATGTCTTGAACGATGCAAATGACATTTTCATCTCTTCGTTCGTCTCTGCAAATGCTGCAGGGGGATTGAGAATCCAAATTGCCGCAAATCGGGCAGACCTGTATGTGATCAATGACGTTCTGAAGTGCATTAACCAAAGGAATTAATTGTGTCTCCTTTTTTTTGATCAGATGCAGAATAACGCGTCTTGCCGATCGTCTGCCGAAACCGGGCAATCGTGAAAAAAGACGGATCAGAATATCAATTTCCGTTTCCTGCACAAACCGTTCTCCGGTCAGAAAGGCAGTTTCATTCCGGGAGGCAGAATCCCGCTTAATCCTTGATTCATTTCGGAAACGACCTTTTGTTGCGCATCGTTAAACGCGGCGACCAACAAATCTTCCAGAACGGCGGCGTCTTCGGCAACGATCAGCGACGGGTCGATTTTGACGCGGCGAACTTCGTTTTTTCCCGTCATGACGACTTCCACCAATCCGCCGCCGGCGGATCCGGTAATTTCCGTTTGTGCCAACTTTTCCTGTTCGGCCATTAATTTGGCTTGCATTTGTTGAGCTTGTTTCATTATTTCATTAAAGTCGGTCATTCGTCGTATCCTTCATTTGATTGTGCGGCATGTTCCAAAAAACGATCGGTTTCATAACTGTATTCTTCTGATTCGTTTTCTTCTTTTTGCGGACGGATCATATCTATTCGAGGGCCGGGAAAAGCCTTCAAAACAGCAGTTACAAGAGGGTGCTGCGGCATTGTTTTTTTTAGATTTTCAGCGTTTGTGCGAGCTTGCTGGATCAAGGTTTGTCCGCCTTGGCGGCTGACAACGGTGACAATCCATTGTTTCCCCGTCCATTCACGCAGTTTTTCAACCATTTCGCCGGCCAGATTGTTCGGAGCCTTGTCCATGGGGAAAAATTCAATTTTTCCTTGTTCAAAAGAAACAAGACTGACATACGTTTCAACATTATAGGCAAACATCATTTCGTTTTGCTTATAAGCATAAGCGACAATATCCGCCAAAGAATGAAACATAACCGTTTCCTTCGGCTGAGGGCGGATTACGGGGGCGGTGTTTCCTGAAATGCGTATGCCGCTCCATCCGCTTTGAGCGGATTCTGCCGGAACAGAAGCCGATATGGACGGCGATTTCATCGGTGCGGACATATGGCCGGTTAACTCTTTGATCATATCGCCGGGGGTCGGCAGTTCCGCTGCATACGCCAGACGGATCAACGTCATTTCGGCGGCTTTTTTTTCAGACGGAGCTTTTAACGTCTCGTCAACGCCCTTTAATAACATCTGCCATGTTCTGGTTAAAACGGACATGGACAATTGTTGCGCCATTTCCGAACAACGCTGCCTTTCCGTCGTTGCCATTGATCCGTCATCCGCCAGTTCCGGTGCAATTTTTACTCTGGTCAGCCAATGCGTCAATTCCAACAAATCCTGTAAAACGATAACGGGATCCGCACCGGCCGCATACTGCCGTTCAAAAGAATCCAAAGCCTCTTTGATCGCCCCTGTCATGATCTGTTCGTACAGATCGACAATGGCTGCCCGATCGGCCAATCCGATCATCGCACGAACAAATTCCGCCGTTACGTTTCCGCCGCCGTGGGCAATCGCCTGATCCAACAAGGACAGTCCGTCGCGTACCGATCCGTCCGCGGCGCGCGCGATCAGCTTTAAGGCTTCTTCTTCGGCGGTGACGTTTTCTTTTTCGACAATATTTTTAAAATGCGCGGTCAATAATTCCGGTTCGACACGGCGCAGATCGAAACGCTGACAGCGCGACAAAACCGTTGTCGGCACTTTACGGATTTCCGTCGTGGCAAAAATAAACTTGACACGTTCGGGCGGTTCTTCCAACGTTTTTAACAAAGCATTGAACGCCGCGGTCGATAACATATGAACTTCGTCAATAATATAAATTTTAAATCTGGCCGAAGTCGGATTATAACGTGTTGTTTCTATGATTTCCCGCACGTTTGCGACGCCCGTATTGCTGGCGGCATCGATTTCAACGACGTCGACGTGGCGGTCTTCCGCAATGGCGCGGCAATGTTCGCATACGCCGCACGGTTGCGTTGTCATATTCCCTTTTCCGTCCGGTCCGATGCAGTTTAAGGCACGTGCGATAATGCGGGCGGATGTTGTTTTACCGATGCCGCGAATGCCGGTTAAAATATAAGCTTGAGCGATTCTGTTGGTTTCGATGGCGTTTTTTAAAGTTCGCACCAAAGCTTCCTGTCCGACCAGATCGGCGAAAGTCGTCGGACGATATTTGCGGGCTAAAACGCGGTATTCTGCTTTATCTGTCATGATTTTACGGGTGGCATAAGATTTAAGCGGAAACCGGACAGCGACCCGTTTTAAAACCGTTACGGCTGCTTTCTTCCGAATCTGACCGGGTTGGCGGCCAAAACGTCCGCGGCCGATTTCCTTTTCCTATTTAGGGATATTTTTGTTTTAAGTGCAAGCAGAACTTTTTTTATTTTTCAAACAGACGGTCAAACCCCTTATTTAGAGCCGTTTTTCGATCAAAGCTTGACAAAGGGAGGTTTTCCGTTTTTTCTGTACCTTGCTTTTGTTTGTTCCAAGGAGTGTTCTTTTATGGTTAAAGCTATTGTTTTTCCCGGCCAAGGATCTCAATCCGTCGGTATGGGAAAGGATTTGGCGGATGCCTTTACGGTCGCTAAAGAAGTTTTTTTGGAAGTTGATGACGCTTTATCCGAAAATCTTAGCAAGAAAATGTTTGAAGGTCCGGCGGAAGATCTGCTTTTGACCGAAAATGCCCAGCCTGCATTAATGGCCGTCAGCATGGCCGTTGTGCGTGTTTTACAACAGGAAGGCAAAGTTTCTCTTGCGGAAACGTTTAAATATGCCGCCGGTCATTCTTTGGGCGAATATTCCGCATTGTGTGCCGCGGGGGCGTTTGATATTACGACGGCGGCTCGTTTGCTGCGTACGCGCGGCAAAGCGATGCAGCAGGCCGTGCCTGTAGGAAAAGGCGGTATGGCCGCTTTGATCGGCGCGGATTTGGAGCAGGCGAAAGAAATTGCGTCTGAAGCGGCAAAAGGAGAGGTTTGCGTCGCTGCGAACGATAACGCTCCGGGACAGGTCGTCCTTAGCGGAACGACGGCGGCGATTGACCGCGCTGTCGAAATTGCCGCCGGAAAGGGTATTAAGCGAGCGGTAAAATTGGCCGTCAGCGCTCCTTTCCACAGTCCGATGATGCAGCCTGCGGCCGATGTCATGGCCGAAGCTTTGGCTGATGTGGAAATTAAACCGTTGCGTTTTCCGGTGATTGCGAACGTAACGGCGCGTCCGGTAACGGATCCCGAAGAAATCGCCAAGCTGTTGGTCGCGCAGGTGACCGGATCGGTGCGGTGGCGTGAAAGCATGCTGTTTGCGCGGGAAAACGGTGTCGATACGTTGATTGAAGCCGGTTCGGGCAAAGTGCTGATGGGAATGGCAAAACGTATTCATCCGGAATTGAAAGGGAATGCCTTGAATACACCGCAGGATATTGAAGAGTTTTTGAAAACGCTTTAGCATTGAACGTCAACTTTGAAAAGTTAGGATAAAAAATGGATTTTACAGGAAAATGCGCTCTGGTTACCGGAGCAACCGGCGGGATCGGCCGCGTTATCGTTAAAAAATTACACGATGCGGGGGCTACGGTTATTATTACGGATATGCGTCAGGAAGCTCTTGACGAATTTGCCGCCGAATTAAAAGAACGAGTTTTTGCTTTTGCCTGCAATCTGGGTGATCCGGCCGATATTGACGCGCTGGTTTCCAAAGCGGAAAAAGCGGCCGGTGCGATTGACATTTTGGTCAACAACGCCGGATTGACCAAGGACAATCTGTTCATGCGTATGAAGGACGAAGATTGGAATTTGGTCTTAAATGTGAACCTGACTGCCGGTTTTCGTCTGGCACGCGCTGCGATCCGCGGAATGATGAAACGTCGTTACGGGCGTATCATTTCGATGGCTTCTGTTGTCGGTGTGACGGGAAATCCCGGTCAGGCGAATTATTCCGCATCCAAAGCGGGCATGATCGGAATGACGAAATGTCTGGCGGCGGAGATTGCTTCCCGCGGAATTACGGCGAACTGTGTGGCTCCGGGCTTTATTAAGACCGCGATGACCGATGCATTGCCGGAAGAAGCTAAGGAAAAGCTGGCGCGCAGTATCCCGATGGCTCGTTTGGGGTTGCCGGAAGACGTTGCCAACGCCGTTGTTTTTCTGGCCAGTGACGAGGCGTCTTACATTACCGGTCAGACGATTCACGTTAACGGCGGAATGGCAATGATTTAAGGCTTTTTCCGTTTTAGGAAAGGCGGTCTTTTGATCAATGCCGTATTTTTGACTGGTAAAGGTCAAAAAAGTATGTTAAAAAGTGTTGCTTTCGTGAGTGTCTTTGTCTTTCAGGCAGGGACACCGTGTTTAACAAGAGGAATGTAAAATGAGTGATATTGCCGAACGCGTAAAGAAAATTGTCGTAGAACATCTGGGTGTCGATCCTGCAAAAGTGACCGATTCTTCCAGCTTTATCGACGACTTGAACGCAGATAGTTTGGATACCGTCGAATTGGTTATGGCGTTTGAAGAAGAATTTTCTGTTGAAATTCCCGATGACGCTGCCGAAAAAATCCTGACCGTTCAGGACGCTATCGACTACATCAGCAAGAACGCTTAATAACGTTGAAATATCCGTGCCGATTTATTCCGTTAATTCGGAAGGTCGGCACGTCTTGCATAAAAATCCGTTAATTTTTTAGTTTTTATTTTTCAGGGGTTCATATGAGAAGAGTCGTCGTAACGGGAATGGGTATATTGTCGCCGATGGGGCGCGGTGTCGAAACAACTTGGCAAGGGTTGATTCAGGGAAAATCCGCAATTTCTCCCGTAACCAGATACGACGTTTCCGAATCTCCTGCTAAAATCGCGGGGCAAATTCCATTCGGAACGGGTGAAGGACAGTTTGATCCGGATTCCGTCATGCCCGCAAAAGAACAGCGCCGCGTTGATCCGTTTATCTTGTATGGCGTTTGTGCCGGAATGGACGCAATGGCTGATTCCGGTTGGGTTCCCGAAACAGAGGAAGACCATTTCCGTTCCGGTATTATGATCGGTTCGGGGATCGGCGGTTTGGGAGCTATTTCCGACAGCGCCGTTACGTTAAAAGAACAGGGGCCGCGTCGGATCAGTCCGTTCTTTATTCCGTCATGTTTAATTAATTTGATTTCGGGGCATTTGTCGATCAAATACGGTTTGTACGGACCTAATCATGCCTGTGTTACGGCATGTGCGACGGGGACTCACGCAATCGGTGACGCAGCCCGTTTGATCATGTGGGGCGATGCCGACGTTATGGTTGCCGGCGGTGCCGAAGCGGCCGTTCATCCGTTGGCAATGGCAGGCTTTGCTCAAGCCAAGGCATTGTCTACCCGTTATAATGATACGCCTGAAAAAGCATCCCGTCCGTGGGATAAAGGTCATGACGGTTTTGTTATGGGTGAAGGTGCCGGCGTTGTTGTTTTGGAAGAATACGAACACGCCAAAAAACGCGGCGCAAAGATTTACGGCGAAATCGTCGGTTACGGTCTGTCCGGTGACGGATATCATATAACGGCTCCGGCCGCGGACAGCCGCGGATCGAAACACGCCATGCGCATGGCGTTGAAAAACGGTGGCGTAAATGTCGAAGAAATCGGTTATATCAACGCGCACGGTACGTCTACGCCTGCCGGCGATATTTTGGAAGTCAATGCCGTAAAAGACGTTTTCGGTTCTCATGCCTCAAAAGTTTCCATGTCTTCTACAAAATCCAGTATCGGCCATTTGTTGGGAGCTGCCGGTGCGGTTGAGGCGATTTTTTGTCTGAAAGCGTTGCAGGAAGGAATCCTGCCGCCGACATTGAATTTGGAAGATCCGATCGAAGGCGCCGAAGATATGGATTTGGTTGCTTTGAAGGCCAAAGAACGCAAATTAACGGCTGTCATGTCCAATTCGTTTGGTTTCGGCGGTACGAACGCTTCCGTTATTTTCAAAGCCGTTTAGGATATTTTGAATGACTGCCGGCGGCCGGTTGTTTATCAAATTGTTTGTGTTGGTTGTCATTTGTCTTTCCGGTGGCAGCGTTTTCAGCTTTTATTCATTGTTGCATGAACAAAACGGTGTTGCCGGATCGACGATTGTTTTGGTTGAAAAAGGCGAGAATCTTAATCAAATCGCGCGTCGTTTAAAAAAAGACAATTTGCTGAACAGCATTGCCGTTTTTAAAGTCGCCGCACGTCTTTCCGGAAAGTCCACTCAGTTAAAGGCAGGGGAATATCGTATTCCCGCTCGTGCTAGCGCTAAAGAAATATTGGATATTTTAGTTTCCGGACAGACGGCTGTGCGCCGCGTGACGATACCGGAAGGAAAAACCAGTCGTCAGATTTTCGATCTGTTGATGCAAACTCCGGGGTTGTTCGGCGATTTGCCGGAACCGCCGCCTAACGGGGCATTACTGCCGGAAACATATGTTTTCAGTTACGGTCTGCCTCGTAAGGTGATACTGGAACGTATGTTGAGCGGCATGAATAAAACGATTGAAGAACTATGGCCGACACGCGCTCAAAATTTACCGTATACAACAAAAGAAGAAGCGTTGGTCCTTGCTTCGATCGTCGAAAAGGAAACGTCCGTTCCCGCCGAACGTCCGCGTATTGCCGGCGTGTTTGTCAACCGTTTGCGTAAAGGGATGCGTTTGCAAACAGATCCGACGGTTATTTACGCCGTGACCGACGGAACGATGGAGTTGAATCGTCGCTTAACGCATGATGACTTAAAAAAGGATCATCCGTTTAATACGTACCGAAATAAAGGTCTTCCCCCCGCGCCGATTTGCAATCCCGGTCGTGAATCAATTCAAGCCGTTTTGAATCCTCAGGAAACGAACGAACTTTATTTTGTTGCCGACGGGACGGGCGGACATGTTTTTTCTCAGACGTTTGATGGTCACAGACGTAACATCGCCAATTGGAAAAGAAACCGTCGCGAAAAGTTGGCGGCAGCCAGAAGAGCGAAAGCCGCGGCCAGAAGAAGAGCGAAAGCCGCAGCTGCCAAAAAAGTCAAAAAAACACCTGTGAATAAAACGTCTGTACCAGTTAATGCTCCGGTTGTTACGACAGAAGTCGCCGAAACGGTTCAATCCGAACCGACTGTTGCGACGGTTCAATCCGATACGGTTTCTATTGTTGAGGAAACGCCCGTTTCCAAAAACGAGGAAATTTTGAATCAGCAGGATTTATCTTTGGATATTGTCGAGGATTCGTTGATCAACGGTGATCAGGGGGCCGAGGTTCCCGTCGATCCCGCCGTTGCGGAGCAAACGGCTCCTTTGGTCGGACAAGAATAGATGAAATCGGCATTTCTTTTTGTTTTTCTGTTTTGTTCTCAGGCTTTCGCTTCTTTTGATGACGGGCAGAAAGCTTTTGTTCAAGGAAATTACGGTAAAGCTTTCGAATATTGGCGACAGGCTGCGGATGACGGCGATTTGACCGCTCAACGCAACATTGCTCACTTGTATCGTTGGGGAAAAGGCGTGCCGCAGGATTTAATGCAGGCCGCTTTTTGGTATTATACGGCGGCAAAAGGCGGATCGGATACGGCACAGTATAATTTAGGGGTGATGTATTTACGCGGAGAGGGCTTGCCCCGAAACGAAGAGGAAGGCATTATCTGGTTGGAGCGCGCGGCAGAGCAAAACAATGCAAAGGCAAAGAAAAAACTGGCGCATTTGAAGGTGGAAATCGAACACGAATTGCCGTCGGAAGACGAGATTTTGACACCGGTGAAACCGAAAACGGCCAAAGTATCGGAAAAAGCCCCCGTAAACATGGTGACGGTCAGTAAAAAAGAACCGCCTTTGTACGCTCATCTGGCTTCCTATTATACACAGGAAACTTTGGAAAAAGGATGGCGGGAATTAAAACAGACTTTTCCCGAACTGGCGCGTTTGAAAACGCTTGAAACGCAAGTGACATTGCCGGAAAAAGGAAAATATATCCGTTTGTATATTAAAGGGAATGCCGCCGACATACGCAATGTATGCGGCCGGTTAAACGAAAAAAAACAATATTGCCTGATCAGCTATCCGTAGGTTGTTGCGGCGCGATTTGGTTTATTTTATAGGATTTTTTTCCGGCTTTTTTATTGGACCAGATCAGCTTTGCATATGTCCGCATATCAATGACCTTGTCCGTTTCATCCAGAATTTCCTGTCCCAAGATCGTTTCCAGAACGTCTTCCATCGTGACGATGCCGAGCCATGTTCCTAATTCATCGTAAACAACACCGATATGGTTATGCGTACGCAACATTTCCGTAAAGACAAAATCGACACTGGATGCAGAGGCGATTTCCAAAATCGGACGAATGGAATCATTAATGGATAAAGTCGGGTCTTTACCCAACATATCGGATTTATGAACGTAACCGATAAAAATTTCTTCGTCTTCGTTTTTCATGACGGGATAGCGCGAAAAGGTGTGCTGGGTCGCCGTTTCGATAAATTCACCGATGGAAATGCCGGCCAAGACGCTGGCGCAGACATTGCGGGGCGTCAGCAAATCTTTGACCTTAATGTCTTCCAGATTCAGGGTGTTGCAAATCATGTTATATTCGTCGTCGTCCAAGAAATTTTCCGTGCGTCCCATTTTTGTTAACGCTTTGATTTCTTCACGAATGTCTGTTTTGATGCCGTTTTTCGGAGTGATTAATTTTGTCAGCAGTTCAAACAGTTTTAAGAACGGTTTTAGAACGAACAACATAATGCCTAAGATAAAACATAAAAATCCGATTAAACTTTGCCAATAAGTCGCGCCGATCGTTTTAGGAATGATTTCGCTGCACGTTAAAATCAAAACCGTCATAATAGCCGAAGCCATGGCGACGTATTCGGATCCGAATACGACTTGCACCTGCGCCCCGATACACGACGCGCCGGCCGTATTCGCAATCGTGTTCAGCATTAAAATGGCGGCCAGCGGACGGTCGATATGTGCTTTTAAGTAGGATATTTTTTTATAAAGATTCGGTTTTTCTTCTTCCAATCGGGCGATATAACTGGGGGTGATGGATAATAAAGAGGCTTCCATCATGGAACATAAAAAAGAAATGCCGACCGTTAAAACGACCAGAATAATTAAAAGAGTCATATAATCCTCTGCCAAAAAACACAATGAAATAAGGCTAGCACTAAAGCATAAGCGGGTAAAGCGAAAACGGCGGAAAATTTTTCCGCCGTTTTGAAGTTTTTTCAATTTTTTTAAACTGTTAAAATTCCGCGCCAGAACAATAAGACGGCGATCAGCGAAATTAAAACCATCAAACCTGCAAGCCAAGTTTCTCGTGTGGTGAACATTTTTTCCTCCGGATTGTTTTCTTTGCGTGACCAGATAAAAACGGGAATTCCGATTGTCAGAAATAAAACGGCCATTAACAAATATTCCAGTCCGGCGGCATAAATCAGCCATAAAGCGTAGATCGATCCCAAAATGGAGCAGATCAATGCGCCGGATCTCGGAACGGCAGCCGTCGTCGGATATTCTCCGTCTTCACAGATTTTCCACAGGTACGCCATACTTGATAAATAAGCCGGCAAAACCATGACACCCGTAATGGACAGCATGGTGTTCCATGCGTTGTTTGAAAAATAAACCATTAAAATAGCCAACTGCATCAACAAACTGGTGACCCACAAAGATACGGACGGAGATTTATGTTCGTTTTCCGCCGCGAAAACCTTTGGGAAAGTACCGTTTTGCGCCGCGGCAAACGGAATTTCCGCCGTAATCATCGTCCAGGCCAACCAACTGGCCAAAACGGCGATCAGCAACCCGATATTCATTAACCAGCTGCCCCATTTGCCGACAACGACTTCCAATACGCCGGCTGTCGACGGATTGGGTACTGCCGCCAATTCGGCCTGGCTCATAAAGCCGTAAGGCAGGACGGATAACAGGACGTAAATTGTCAAACAGCCCAAAAAACCGATAAAAGTGGCTTTTCCTACTTCAGATTTGTTTTCGGCGCGGTCCGATAAAACGACGGCGCCTTCAATCCCGATGAAAGCCCATAACGTGACTAGCATGGTGCTTTTAACCTGTTCGGGGAGGGATCCCAATGCCGCATGACCGTGAGAAACGAGATTGCCCCAGAAATCGTCTTCGAATTGATGGATTTTAAATGCGAAAATCATAATCAAAATGAAGATGAACAAAGGCAAAATTTTAAATACGGTCGCGATTGTGTTGATAAAGCTGGCTTGTTGAACGCCGCGCAGTACGACGAAATTAAAAAACCAGATTAAAACCGATCCGCCGATAATGGAATAAAGATTGTTGCCGCCTGCGAAATACGGCGGAAAAAAATAATTTAAGGCGTCCATCGTGATGACGGCATAACCGACATTCCCGAAAATCTGACAAAGCCAATATCCCCAACCGATCGTAAATCCCATAAACGGTCCGAAACCTTCGCGGGCATACATGTAAATACCGGCGGTCAAATCGGGTTTGGCGTCCGATAAAATACGAAAGGAATTGGCCAGAAAATACATTCCGATACCGGTTATAACCCAAGCGATCAATACTGCCCCGACCGATGCGCCGGCTGCCATGTTTTGCGGCAGACTGTAGATGCCGCCGCCGATCATTGAACTGATGACGACACTGGCCAGTGCAATCAGTCCCAGTTTCTTGTTTGTGTTTTGTTGCTGTGCCATTTTAATGTCCTTTTAAACAAAAAAGCGGCATCGCTTTTATAAACGATACCGCTTTTGAAAATTACAATTTAACGGGATCCGTTGTTTCAAAATTCAAGAAACCCAACGCCGTTAAACAATAACCGAAGCGTTGTGTAATGTTGATGTAATTGTGGAACAACTGGAATTCGCTGTGTTTTTCGACGCCGCGTATTTCCAATTCATGGTTTAAAGATTTGTTCAACCACATTTCCGCATGACCGCGGGCGATGTCATCATCTATATACGTCGGGAAATATTCGACGTATTCGGCAGCCCAACCGCCGATCAAATTATCGTCTTTGTCTTTTCCCCAACAAATGCCGACGCCGGTTGCAATTGCACGATGTTCGCTGCTGTCGGCACCGTTTCCGGCCATGATGACTTCCAAAACGGCACCGTGTTTGAAGTATTTCGTCACTTTGTCTACGGGGACGATGTTGTTGTACAATTCCGGCGGTAAGACGGAAGTATACGGGACAACGTTAAAATCCTGAATTTTCGCCTGAGATAAAGCCGAATCGTAACAAAACGTTTCAAAAGGCTGCGGCGGAATACCGTCGTCGGACTGACCTGCGCCGCCGGTGTGAAAAGCTAAAGTCGGATAGCGTGTTCCTAATAACATATTTTTTTCTCCTGAATATTAATATAAAAAGAAGACATTCTTCCTTTTTCTCGAAAATAGTAGAAAAAAAACGTATTTGTTCCTAGATAGACTTGTTCTTATAAATAATAATGTATCTATACGTTTTTATATATGCTGCTTGTTGTGTTTTTATTTTTATTTTTTTGTTTTATGTTTTTATTTATTTTATTGAGTTTTGTGAGGATAAAATGAAAAATATGAAATATAAACGAATGAAAGGCGTTCAAACTCTTTCATTTACATGTGCCGCCGTTTTGTTTTCTTTACCCGCTTCGGCTCAGCAGGTGCAAGAAGTTGAAATAATCGAACAGCTGGATGTTTTAACGATACAGTCGCAAATGAACAATAACGGCAAACTGTCGACTCGTTTAAAGAGCGCCGCGGATCGGTTGAATAATCACGTTGAAGGATTTGAAAAAGATTATAACGATTTTAAATCCATGCTGTCGAATGATTTCGGTCTGCAGTATTCGATCGATGTTTCTTTTATGGGGCAAAAAGGCGTACCTTCCGGCGGTAAAACGGCAACGCAGAGTATTTATGCGCCGACGGTATCATGGCAGATGTTTAATGACGAAACATTCGGATCGGGAACGATCAACATGTCCTATACCGCAGTTCGTTATTGGGGAAACAAGGCGTCGAACATCGGTGATGATCTTTACTTGGCGAATGCGATCAACGATTATTCGACACCGTCAAACGCGATTGATCAGTTAAGCTATACGCACGCTTTGTTTAATAATAAGTTCTCCGTCACTCTCGGTCAGTATTCCATCGCCGATTTCGACGGGATGCAGTATGCTTCAAATCAGCAAACGGGATTTATTAACTACGCTCTGTCCCAAAACGGCAGTGAAACGTATCCGATCGCCGGATTGGGGGCGTACATTCAGTTTAATCCGAATGACGAATGGTCTTTTACCGGCGGTTTTCAAAACGCTCGTAATGTAACGGGAGAAACATTGTCCGGCAAAGGATGGGGCGATCATCGATTTACGACATTCGGTTCGATTTCTTATACGCCGACGATCAACGGGCAAACGGGGCAATATTCTTTGTTGGTTTATAATCAGCCGAACGTCGAAACGCAGCCGCAAAATACGACGGGTTGGTCCGTTAACATGTCGCAGAATTTAACGGAAAAATGGGGCGTCTTTGTACGCGCCAATGCCGCGACCGGCGATTCGATGCCGATAACGCAATCTTATGCCGTCGGCGGCGTTTTAAACGATCCGTTGGATCGTAATTCGTTGGATCAGATCGGGTTTGCCGTTGCTTATAACAAAGTCAGCAAAGACTACTTTGATTCTTCCGAACCTATGCGGCAATATGAAACCGTTGTCGAAACGTATTGGAATATCGGTATTACGCAATTCTTTACGATTACGCCGGATATTCAGTTATATGTTCACCCCGCATCAAAACGAGACAGGGATTTCGGAACGGTATTCAGTTTACGCGGTACGTTTTTGTTGTAAAATTTCCGAAGAACCTGATTTAATCAGGTTCTTTTTTTTATCTTTTTTCATTCGCCATAGTGTAAACGCGTAAAGGGAAATGTTTGTCATATCTTCGATAACCCCTCCGACGGAGCCTCCGGCGATATCGTGAACAAGCCATAAAAAACAGCAAAAGAGAAAGCATATTCTTAATTTTGTCCCGCCGGAATAGGCGGCGAAGAATGTTGCTATGACGACGGCAGCGACGGGCAACAGGCTGTATACGTTTTTATAGCTGTAATATCCTGAAATTAAAGCAATTGCCGCAAACGGATAAGCAATAATAGCTCCTTTAAAGTAAATATTCAGATACATACGCAATCCGACGATCACTTTAGACAGGCATGCGCTGAAATTTCCCAATAAGAAATGATGAATACCGAATAAAAGGGCGGATACGGCGAACAACAGAAACAACTTTTTATCGTTTTTTTGCAAAGCTCCCGCCAAAGACAGGGTATAAGCCACATATCCCAGAATTTGAGGGAAAGATAAAAAATCCATTTTTTAGCTTTCAGATTAATCGGACGTCGATATCTCGCCGATGCAGGGCCTGTTTCAAATCCGGAACGGGCAATGTTCCGTAGTGGAAAATTGAAGCGGCCAGTGCGGCGTCGGCATGCCCTTTTGTAAACACGTCGACGAAATGTTCGGGATCCGGACCGGCTCCGCCCGAAGCGATGACCGGCAAATTGGTGTTTTGAGAAACCAAAGCGGTTAATTCCAAATCGAAACCTTTTTGCGTGCCGTCGGCGTCCATGGACGTTAACAGGATTTCTCCCGCTCCCAAAGTTTCTATTTCTTTAACCCAATCAAGGACTTTTTTATCTGTTTTTTTCTGTCCCGCATTTGTGACAACGTAAAAATCGTTGTCAAAACGTTTCGCGTCGACTGCGATAACGACACATTGAGATCCGAATTGTCCGGCTGCTTGCTTGATCAGTTGCGGATTCATGACGGCCGCGGTGTTTAATGAAACTTTGTCCGCGCCGGCCAATAACAAAACGCGGATGTCTTCAATCGTTTTAATGCCTCCCCCTACGGTAAAAGGAATAAAGACTTCTTTTGCGACGCGTTCCACCACGTCCAGCATGGTTTTTCGCCCGTCGTTTGTCGCCGTAATATCCAAAAACACCAGTTCGTCCGCTCCTTCTTGCGAATATTTTCTCGCCAAAGAAACCGGATCGCCGGCATATTTTAAATTTTCAAAGTTTATTCCTTTAACGGTTTGGCCGTCTTTGACGTCCAGACAAGGGATAATACGTTTTGTCAGCATGGCGGTCTCCTTATCCTTCTATCCAACGGCGAATTGTTTCATGCCCCGTTTGTCCGCTTTTTTCAGGATGAAATTGTGTCGCGGTGATGTTTTCGATCTGAACGGCGGCCGTGAAGGGAATATGATATTCGGCGGTTGCCGAAACAACGGCCGGATCGTCACAGACAACGTGATAAGAATTGACGAAGTAATAAAAATCTTCGTTTAAAAAAGTGTTGGCTTTTGTCGTGTTGATTTTATTCCAGCCGATTTGCGGAATTTTTCCTTGTGTGAAACGGATGTTTTTTCCTCTTAATATTCCCAGTCCGTTTACGCCCGGCGCTTCTTCCGAAGAGTCGAATAAAACCTGCAAGCCGACGCATATGCCCAAGAAAGGAACACCGCTTGAAATCGTACGGCGCAAAGGTTCGGCCAGACCTTTAAATTTTAATGCTTCCATGACTTGTCCGAAATGACCTTGTCCGGGAAAGATCAATCTGTCGGCGTTGATAATATCTTCGGCTTTGTCCGTGACGCGATACGGCAAACCGAATGAATCCAACATATTAACAACGCTTTTTAAATTGCCGCCGCCGTAATCCAGAATTGTCAGCATGTTTCCTCCTTAAAAAACAGCCCGGCCATACATTAAAAACGCCATGTACAGTCCGTAAAACATAACCAAAAGCATTAAAATTTTGTCGGATGTCAACACATCGACGGGATCTGCGTAAGTCTTTGTTTCAATGAGCAAACTGTAGCGCATGCAGATCAATAAAACCAACGGTACGGTCCAAATTCTGGCGTTTGACGGATCGGGCATGACGGGAATGGGCGAAATGGCCCACAAAGCATAAAAAGCGATCGTCAGCGTTAAACACATATACATGTTTTTATCCAGAAATTCCGGTGTGTAGCTTTTCAGTACTCCGTTGATTTCCCGCTTGTCTTCCATTCTTTTCAAAAGTTCGTTGCGCCGTTTTCCCAATCCCAGATAAGCCGACATCGTCGTAACGGTCAAATACAGCCAAACGGAAACGGCTTCGTTAATTAAAAACGCACCGTAAAAGATTCTGATCAGAAAACCCGATACCAAAACGGCGATGTCGAGTAACGGAATGTGTTTTGCTTTAACGGAATAAAATACGTTAATCAAAAGGTATAACAACAGCAGTCCGGCCGGTTCAAAACTGTTTGACGCGATCGCATTTGTTCCGGCGGCCGTTAAAATTAAGCAACACAATATAATTTTTGCCGCCTTGGGCGTTACCGATCCGGCGGCCAAAGGTCTGCTTCTTTTTATTTCGTGCGCTTTATCCGTTTCAATATCGCGTAAATCATTAAATATATAAACAGCCGAGGCCGTAAAACTAAAAGCGACCCAACCGATTAAAGTTTTAAAAAAGTTGTTCGGATCCAACAGGTTGCCGCTGAAAATCAGCGGGGCAAAGACCAATACGTTTTTCAGCCAGTGTTTGGGCCGGCATAAACGTATCAGAGCGACAAGATTTGAAAAGGGCATTTATATCCTCCGCGGTTGACACAACATAACATTGTTTTTTTGAAAATGGAAGGGGCGCTTGTTCCGGCTTCTTGCGCTTTTAACAACAAAAAAGGATGCCTTTCGACATCCTTTTGATATGGTAGGCGATGAGGGATTCGAACCCACGGCCCGCTGATTAAGAGTCAGCTGCTCTACCAACTGAGCTAATCGCCCGTAAACGTAAGAAAGTTATAGCCCCTTAATTTTTATTTTGCAATAAATTTTTAGAGCAAAAAACGATTAATCCTTTTTTCCGATAATTAACAGAGGAACACACATTTCTTTTGCCGTCATGCCGGAATGATTTCCTTTAAAAAGGATAGGCGTTCTTTGTTGACTGAAATAGCGTAATGCTCTGGTACCGTAAGCGATCGCGACGAAATCGCCTAAAAAATCGGGAACCGTTCCGTGCATTTTGCCGTTACCCAAAATGCCGCTGTTTAAAAATTCGTCTTTGGTAAACAGACGAAAATCTTCGGAAAACAGGCGGTTGAAGTAATCCCGAAATGCCGTCAGGCAGTCTTTTTGAACAAAAAAAGTTATAAATCGGCTTTCCAGCGCCGGCGGTCGAATCAACATTTTGCAAAAATCCGGATAATCGTTTAAAGCGATTTCTTCAACATCGATTTGTCCGTGATCGGCCGTGATGATTAATAAGGAATCCTTCAGCCGATCCGATAAATTTTTTAAATTCGCGTCCAAATCCAGCAGAATGGCTTTGATTTCCGGAGCGTTCGTTCCGAGCTTATGAAGGCTGGCGTCGGGTTCTTTCCAATAAGCGGCAAACAGTTTCGGTTTGTCGTTTTGCTCGGATAAAAGCTGTATTCTTTGACATAATTGAGCGAATGTTTCCCTTTTGTCTTTTTCGAGATTCGGGAAAACTTTATGAAATTCGATATGCGGATTAACAGCGGTTATCTTTTCATAAATCGTTTCATATTTCAGAATGTCCGTCGCCGGCGGCGGGGTCTTTAATTTTTCGCCGCTGTAACAGTCGGTATTCGGAAACGTTTCGATGATTCTGTCGTACTGTTTATAATAACACGACCATCCCAGCCATCCGCTTTCAAGCGGCGTCATTCCAGAATGGCACGCCGTCGTCGCGGCCGTTGTCGTCGGCGGAAAAACGGAAAATATTTCGGCGGATATGTGTTGACGTATAAAACTTGATTCCGGTAAATGCTTTTCGATTAAATCCGTTCCCATGCCGTCCAGAATCATGAAAATGACGTTTTTGTAATTTTTGTTCAGATGATCGTCCAACAGCTTTAAAGAAGGATGATATGTCTTTGCCCGATAATATTTAAGCAAAGAATTGCTGACCGAAACCAGACTGTTGTCATAATCGAAATCAAAAGTTTTTTTCATGAGAGCTCCTTTACAACGGAGGAAGTTCTTCCCCGTTTTTCAAACGTTCCGCGTATTCGACGGTTGCCGCAAACAAAACGTCGCCGGATGAATTTAAGGCGGTTTCGACGGAATCCTGAATAACACCCAAAGTAAAACCGACGGCGACGATCTGCATGGCGATGTCGTTGCCTATTCCGAATAAAGAACAGGCAAGTGGAATCAACAAAATGGATCCGCCCGCTACGCCGGATGCCCCGCATGCGCTTAAAGCCGCAAGAATGCTCATAATGACGGCGGTCGGTAAGGTGACTTCTATTCCCAACGTATGTGCGGCGGCCATTGCCATAACCGTGATTGTTACGGCCGCTCCGTCCATGTTAATGGTGGCGCCCAACGGAATGGAAACGGAATAAACGTCTTTATCCAATTTTAATTCTTCGCATAATTCCATATTGACGGGAATGTTCGCCGCGGAGCTTCTGGTAAAGAAAGCCGTAATTCCGCTTGATTTCAAACACTTGAAAACCAACGGATACGGATTCCGGCGCAAATGGAAAAACACAAGCAACGGATTGACGACCAGCGCAACCAAAATCATTGTACCGACCAATAATCCCAATAATTGTCCGTAGGTGGTGAAAATGCTCAATCCGTTTTGAGAAACGGTCGAAAAAACAATGCCCATGATGCCGATCGGGGCGAAATTGATAATCCAGCGGACAACGATCGTTAAGGCTTCGGACAATTCGGAAACGGTTTTTTTTGTTTCGTCACCGGCCACCTTTTTCAAAGCGATGCCGAAAAGAACCGCCCAACACAGAATCCCGATATAATTTGCGGATAATAAAGCGTTTACGGGATTGTCGATCAGGCGTGACAATAGGGAAAGCGTAATTTCTTTTAATCCTCCGGGGGCGTTTTCTCGGGCCGCTTGAATGAACTGCATTTTGACGGGAAAGGCAAAACTGGTAATGACGGCGACAACGGCTGCGGAAAAAGTGCTGAAAAGATATAGAAAAATAATTTTTCGCAGTTGTCCCGTATGATTCCCCTGCGCATTGACCAGAGCGCTCATAACCAACAGTAAAACAAGCACGGGCGCGACGGATTTCAATGCATTGATAAAGAGTGATCCCGGTAAGGCGATAATGCCCGCTTCAGGCAGAAGAAGGCCGAACAAAGTCCCGATCAACAAACCGGTAATAATGCGTCCGACCAACCCGATTTTACGGAAAAAAGCGATAGTTTCTTTCATTATGAAACCTTTTTATTAAAACGTTTGTTTTTACTATATAAAAATCGCTTTGTTTTGCAAAAGAAAAGATCAAATTCACCGCTCTTTATTTAAAACTGTACAAATTTTTTTTTGCGGCCTATATTTCCCGAAACCTAAGGAGTAGAGCATGCTTTTTAAAACAAAAGATATTGACATGATCAACGGGCCGTTGTTGTCGTCAATGCTTTTATTTGCATTGCCTGTTATGGCGTCCAGTATATTGCAGCTGTTTTTTAATGCGGCGGATGTCATTGTCGTCGGTCATTTCGGATCGACATATTCTTTGGCGGCGATCGGATCTACAACGACGTTGGTCAGTCTTTTAACCAATTTTTCAATCGGTTTGAGTATCGGGACGAATGTTTTGGCCTCTCGCTGTCTGGGAGCTAGAAATTTTAAAACGCTGCGTCGTGTCGTTCATACTTCGATTTCGTTGGGGACGGTGATCGGCATTCTGCTTTGTGCCGTCGGTCTGCTTTTTTCCGAACGGGTTTTAATTTTGATGCGAACGCCCGAAAGCGTTTTGCCGTTATCGGTCTTATATACGCGTATTTACTTTATCGGTATGTTGCCGATGGCAATTTATAATTTCGGCGCAGCTATTTTATATGCAAACGGAGAAACTAAAAAACCTTTGTTGTTTTTGGTTGTTTCCGGCATAACAAATGTGCTTTTAAACCTGATTTTTGTGATTTTTTTTCATATGGATGTAGCAGGTTTGGCTTGGGCAAGCGTTATTGCACAAACATTGACGATGGTTTTGGTTTTGGTTTCTTTAGCACGGCGGCGGGACTCTTCCAGAATTTATTTAGGCGGACTTCTGTTAAATCGGGAAATTTCTTGGAATATGCTGAAATTGGGAATTCCGGCCGGATGCCAATGCTTTGTTTTTTCATTGTCTAATATGGTCGTTCAATCGGCGGTGAATTCTTTCGGGCCGGCGTATATGGCCGGAACGGCGGCATCGCAAAACATTGACTGTTTTATTTGGGTCAGTATGAACGCTTTTCTGCCGACGACGACAACGTTCGTCAGCCGTAACGTCGGGGCTAAAAATTATTCAAGAATCCATCGTATTACGGGTTGCGCTTTAATGTGTGCCGGAATTACGGGGATTGTATTGGGGTGGTCGGCGGTCTTTTTCGGAAAAACGCTTTTGGGAATTTATACCGCCGATCCGGCTGCGATTACGGCGGGATTGATCCGGCTGCAGGTTGTCGGCGTTCCCTACGCTTTGTGCGGATTTATGGATGCGATGGTCGGAGCTTTGCGCGGTATGGGATCATCTTTGTTGCCGGCTGTCGTTTCTTTGATCGGGGCATGCGGATTGAGGGTGGTTTGGATCACGACGATTTTTCAAAAGCCGCAATACCATACGTTTGATTTTTTATTCTTATCGTATCCGATTTCATGGTTTGTCACGTTTGTTACGCTTTGTACGGCATATTATTTTGTATACGGAAGGTGTTTGAAAAACAATTCCTGACAACAGTATCCGGCTGCGACAGTATCGAATTTCGTAGATTCTGTATAAAAAATTAACGGCGTGAAACACGCCGTTAAAAATGAAGATTCCTTGGAAAGCTACATTAAACGAATTTGAAAGCTTTAACGTTCCATTCTTTTGCCGTCCAAGTGTCGTTTTCAAAAGTAAATACGCAAACGCCTCCGGTAGCGACTTTGATGTCGTGTTCGGCGCAGAAAGCGTCATAATCGACCGTGATGTGCGGAGCGAAACGGATAACGCCGTTTGAAGATACCGCCAAAACGGTTTCTCCGTCTTGGATTGAAGCGGCAAAGTCTTTCCAAACGTTAGCCAACTTTTCGGGGTCGACTTTCCAACCGTTCGGGACGATCGCTTTAGCGTTCCACAAATCAATGGCGTCCTGACCGATACGTGCGATGACTTCGTCTTCCGTTTTGTTTTCATCAGGGCCGTAATTGATTTCCGTAAAGTCGTTTAAAGGTTCGACTGTTCCGGCAAAGCCTAATTCTTCAGCGGCCAATTTTGCCGTTTCCATCGTGCGCTTTAACGGAGCTGCGTATATCTTTGTCGGAACGTAACCGTTCTTTTTTAAATACTTGCCAACGCCGCGGGCGCGTTCTTCCTCGACCAAAGGCAGATCTGTTTTGGCGCCGACGCGGGTCGGGGTCTCTCCGGGACGGAAAGTGTTGCCATGACGGGCGATAATCAATGTTTTCATTCGTTTTGCCTTATATAAAAATGAGCCTTAAACCAATTCACCGTATTCGGCGATAATCGCTTCTACGCGGGCGACGTCTTCGGGAGAATCTACGCCGCTGGTTGTTTTGCGGCCGCCGTAATCGACTTCGACCATTTTGATTTTGCGTCCGTTATACATGTAACGCATCTGTTCCAGTCCTTCAATCATGTCTGCTTCATAAGGAGAGACGGGCATTTCAAAATAAGACTTCAGAGCGTCGTAAGTATAAGCATATAAACCGACGTGACGGCGAACGGGGCTTTTTTCAAGCGTTTCGCGCGCTTTTTCGGATTTACGAACGGCCGGAATGACGTTCTTTGAAAATGCCAGAGCGTATCCATCTTTATTAACCAAAACGGTCGTACCGGAATAAGGTGTTGTTTTCTTTGCTTCGATCAGACGATCGTATTCGTTCCAATCCAAATGAACGCAAGGCGTGAACACGTCAGCGGGAAATGCTTTCCAGGCATCAATCAGGTTTTGCAACAAATGCGGCGGACATAAAGGATTGTCGCCTTGCAAATTGATAACGAAGGCCGGCTGTTCGGCTTCTTTTTGTACGGCGTCCCAACAACGTTCCGTTCCGGAGCGGCAGGTGTCTGCGGTCATTACGGCAGGAATACCCTGTTCCGCGCAAAAATCCATGATTCGTTGGTCGTCCGTGGCAACTTTGTAAGCGGCATTGTCGTTGTGATCGCAAACATATTGAGCAATCATGGCAACGCGTTTGATCATTTCAATGCCGGCGATTTTAACCAAAGGTTTTCCGGGCAGACGCGAAGATTGATAACGAGCGGGAATGATAATTAAAATTTTATCGTTTGTCATAAATGTCCTCCGTGACGATGTGTTTAATCGAAAGTTTAGTCCGCGTTGAAAAAGAAGTCAATTATCCCGATTTACAATGATTATATTCTTTTTCCGAACAGGTCGTATTCGTCCGCATCAGTAATTTCGACGCTGACAAAATCGCCGACGGCTATCGGCTTTTGACAGGTAAAAAAGACTTTTCCGTCAACATCGGGACCGTTGGAAAAGTCACGACCGAAAAACATGTCTTCTTCCGTATCGAAGCCTTCGCATAAAACGTCGCGTGTTTGTCCGATGCAATCCTGTTGACAATTCAGGCTGATTTCGGCCTGCGCCGACATTAACGCGTCGAAACGTTCCTGTTTGACGGTGTCGTCGATTTGGTCGGTAAATTTAAATGCGGGCGTTCCTTCTTCGCGTGAATAAATAAAAGCTCCCAAGCGGTTGAACTTTGCTTTTTTGACAAAGTCGAGCAATTCGGCAAACTGTTCGTCCGTTTCACCCGGAAAGCCGATGATGACGGTCGTGCGGATGACAATGTTCGGAATTTCTCGCCGCAGTTTTTTAATGACCGATTGAATGTGCGCTTTATTTCCGTGACGGTTCATGCGTTTCAATACGGCGTCGCTGATATGCTGAACGGGCATGTCGATATAAGGTAAAACGCGCGGATTATCGCGCATTTCCGCGATTAATTCGTCGGTAATTTTGTCCGGATAACAATAAAAAATTCTGATCCAGCGAAAATCGGTTTCTTCGCTTAAACGGTGCAACAACTCCGCTAAGGTGTTGTTGTTATACAGATCGATTCCGTAGCGCGACGTATCTTCGGCTATCAGGTTTAATTCTTTTGCTCCGGCGTCTTCCAGATCTTGGGCTTCTTCAATAATGCTTTCAATGTCGCGGGATCGATAACGGCCGCGGATTTTCGGAATGGCACAATAGGAACAGCGATTGTCGCAACCTTCGGATATACGCAGAAAAACGCCGGGATCGCTATCGGAAAGCATGCGTTCGCCTTCGATCGGCGTTTGTTCGTAATCGTTAAACAGCTGATATTTCTCCGTTTCGAAAGATTTGTCGATGACATCGACAACCCGGTGTATGCCGCCCAATCCCGTGACGGCGTCGATTTCAGGCAACTCTTTTAACATCCTTTCTCGCCAACGTTCCGCCAGACAGCCGGTGACGATCAGCTTTTTCAGTTTTCCCGTTTTTTTTAATTTGGCGATTTCTTTGATCGTTTCGACAGATTCTTCTTTTGCGTCGCCGATGAAGCCGCAGGTATTGATTAAAATGACGTCGGCTTCACGGGCGTTTCCGGTGATTTCGTACCCCGCGTTGTCCAGATGGGCCAACATCATTTCCGTATCGATCGTGTTTTTTGAACACCCCAAAGAAATAAAACCGATTTTCATAAAAACCTGCCGTTTAAGATTGATCACGCCGGTATAATGGAGCCCGCGGGACGGGAAGTCAAACCGTTAAACGTTCAATTCTGTTTTTTTTCTGATTTTACAAGATCTTTTAACGTGAATTCCTGCATTTGTTTTTTTATTTTTTTGTTTAAGGACGTCCATGTCTTGCATGCGGAACAGTCTTCCGATTTTTTGCAAAATGTTTTATCCAGAACACATTCAACGACGGAAACGGATCCTTCCATCGCTTCGATGATTTCCAATAATGTTATTTCCTTCGGCGGTTTGGCCAGTTGTAATCCGCCTTTTACGCCGCGCAAAGATGTAATCAGACCGGCATTGTTTAAATTTAAAATCAGGCGGCTGATGTACTTTTCGGAAATTTGTTGGGATTGTGCGATGTCTTTCATTTGTCTGGGGGCGTTTTTGGCGTATAACGCCAAATCCAGTAAAATGCGTAATCCGTAGCGTCCTTTTGTGGATATTTTCATGAGAGTCCTTTCTTTTGAATTGCTTATATCACGGTTTTGTTAAAAAATAAACACTACTTATCCGGTTGATTTTTGAGCGAAAGAAGCTCTAATATAATTAAGAAAATTATTTTAACGGGGAATTGTGATGTCAAAAATTTATAAAACGGTTTCGGATTTGATCGGTCGGACGCCTTTGATGGAGCTTTCTAACTATGAAAAATCCGAAAATCTCGACGCGGTTATATTGGCAAAGCTGGAAATGTTCAATCCGGCGGGTTCCGTAAAGGACAGAGTTGCCAAGGCCATGATTGACGATGCCGAACAAAAAGGATTGTTAAAATCGGGATCCGTTATTGTCGAGCCGACCAGCGGAAATACGGGAATAGGCTTGGCTTGTGTCGGTTTGTCCCGCGGATATAAGGTTATTTTGACGATGCCCGATACAATGAGCGTTGAACGACGTAATTTGTTAAAAGCCTACGGAGCGGAAATTGTTTTAACCGAAGGGGCCAAGGGGATGGTCGGCGCTGTGGAAAAAGCGGGGGAAATTGCAGCCGAAACTCCTGACAGCTTTATTCCGGGGCAGTTTTCGAATCCGGCCAATCCGGCAGTGCACGAGACAACGACGGGACCCGAAATTTGGCAGGATACGGACGGTCGTGTCGATATTTTTGTCGCCGGCGTCGGAACCGGCGGTACGCTGACGGGTATAGGTCGGTATTTGAAATCCAAAAATCCGGACATTAAAGTCATTGCCGTTGAACCGGATGATTCTCCGTTATTATCCGAAGGTAAGGCCGGACCTCATCCTTTGCAGGGAATCGGAGCAAACTTTGTTCCGGAAACACTGGATCGACAAATTTATGATGAGGTTGTTCGTGTGACAGGGGAACAGGCGTTTGAAACGGGAAAAACGTTAGCCCGTAAAGAAGGAATTTTGGCGGGGGTTTCGTCCGCAGCCGCCCTTTATGCCGCGACGCTGATGGCCAAACGGCCGGAAAACAAGGGAAAAACGATCGTTGTTTTGCTGCCGGATACGGGGGAAAGGTACTTGTCTACGCCGATGTTTTTTTAAAAGGCGGACTTTTCAAGCGTGACTGTTGTATCCAGTCGTAACATCAGATCCGTTATTTTTCGCAGGAAGGTACCGTTTAAGACGCGTATCGGAACTTCTTTACCCGCTTTGCTTTGGAAACCGATTTTGTCGGGTGTTCTAATAAAAGCGGCAAGAGTTTGTGCAATATCGGCGTTTCTTTGTCTGTGCGCGTTTGAAAAAGACAAATAAGAAATGACATCCTGAATTTTTCGATTGCTCAGTTCTGCCGGACTGGGCGCATTCGGCTGTCGCAGATAAAGAGTGTCAATGTATCGTTTGTAGCCTGCAATCAATCCGGATTCCGTATATGAAAACGATAAGGATGTAATGGAAGAATCTTTTAAAAATTTTTTTAAATCGGCGATGGGAGAGCCTTTATGCACCAGATGTTTAAATGCCAGAACCAACTGTCCCTGTTGGGCGTTGGATATGTTGTTAAATGATACCGAAAAATTCCAGCGTCCCAAGCATTTATCGGTTATATCCGCCGACAGTGTCATCTTTTTCGCGGCCGGATAATAAGCGTATTCACCGTTAATGTCGGCGGAAATGTGATTACAGCCCGCCAACATGACGGCATACAGCGGATGATTTAAAATATCAGCTCCCGGATTGAACAAAGCTAATGTTTCAATGACGTTTTCATCTGATTTTTTTAAAATACGGGCAATATCAACCAAATGAAAAGAAACATTTTCCGTACTGAAAGACAGTTCGGTGGTGATATGATTGTTTTCTTTATATTTATGAATGATAAATTCATCTGTTTTGTTGGTTAGATCCGGTAGAGCATATAGCCGAACCGAAACATTTTTCAAAATGGCGAGATCCGAAACGGACAAAGATAAATTTTGATAAGATATGCTGTTGTTTAAACGGTTCCGTGTCATAAAATAATGAATGTTTTTCTTTTCTTCGTCTTTTTGCAAAAAGACCATAAAGACACCGCAAGCCGTAAACAACAGGAATAAAATTATCACGGCGACCCACATGCTTTTTGTCATTGGCCGTTCTCCTGTTTATAGGGGGCATGATACGGTCTCCAATTGGGCTTTTCATGCCGACGTCTGATCAATCCTTCCAAATCCGCCACTTCACCGCAGACTTCCTGTTCGCATGCCGCTGCCGAAGATAATTCCAATACACCGGAGCCGAATAAATTCGTTTTCTTATTTTGTTTTTTTTCTTCGGGGGTCATTAGACGCAAGTTTCCGCTGACGATATGCCATCCCGGTCTGTTTAACAGTCCGCTGGTCTGCGTGATTAAAAATTCATCCGGCCAATTAACCCAAGCTTTGTCTATTCCCAGAGAAGAAATGTTGACCAACATATTTACTCGAACCGGTTTTTGCGTAATGGCCGTTGCCGTCAACATTGCGGGCAGGTTTTCAATTCTGTCCACACCGATCATATAAGCCAACCGTCCCAGATAATCTGATTTTGTCAACTCGTTATAATCCGCCATCATCAATTGATGTTCGCGCAAATCTTCCGTACGACGGGCGTTTTCCCTTAATCGAGCCAGATTTTGCGTTTTATCCGAAACGATTTTCCATTTTTTCCCCGGTTTTCTTTCTAAAACGGCGGCATAAATTAATTTCGATTCCGTATCGGAGGCCTCTTTTGAATTTTTTTTATCTGTTTCGGGCATATCCATGCCGGCGATCCCCTGCGGGACGGTGGTGGCGAAGAATTTCATTTGCGTTGCCCCTTGGCAGAAAATATCTGCAAAGCTTTCCGCCGTTCGCAAAATATTATCCGTAACAGTGTTTTCTAAAAATAATTCTTCATTTTCCGTTACGGCGGCGATGATAAACGGCGAGCATCCCGACCAAGGAGAATAAAAACCGGTTTTTTTGTTGCGAGTGCTTTTTAAATAACCCAAATAATGAATTTTCAATTCAAGATCCGAATCAATCAGATAACTTAGATTTTGTTCGTTTTTTCCAGCTCCGTACCGGTTTAATAAAACAACATTCAAATTTTTCCGGCCGGTAAAGCGCCCTTCCGTAAAATAACCGTCCAAGGTGGTTTCCAGATTTCCTTTTTCATTAAAGACGGATACTTCCGCTCTGCCGTAAATCAGGTTTTCCGAACATGAGTTCCGGCCGACACTGATAAACCAATCTTTGATTTTTTTTGCCGGTTTGTCGGTCGTATACAGAATGGAGCAGCGCTTGTCTTTAGAGGATATTTTGTATTCCAAAGCCGTTTGCGGATCTATGTGTGCGACAATTTTTTGTTTTCCGGCCGGCGGAGCCCATTCTTTGACAGGGAACTCGTCTTTTGTGCGTACCGTGTTGACGGCTGCGGCTTGTAATTGGCGTATTTTTACTTTTAAAGTACCTTTTTCCGTTTTCCATTTATCTGTTGCCGATGCCGACCCTTGATAAACCAGAGTGTTGGCGCTGTAACCGTCAATGACGGCCTGCAATGCGGAAGGACATTCATTGTTTAATACGGGTTCCACCTTTGCCATTAAGGCGTTCAACGCCGTTTCTTCAAAAACGGTTTCGTCTTGTGCGAAAATTTTTAAGCTTAGAATGTCTTCGCACCATTTCCCTTCGGATGCTTCGGCAAAAACTTCCACTCCGGCTTTGGCGGAATAGGCAATTCTTTTCATTTCATGGCTTGTCTGAATGTCAAGCGTCTGCGCACCCGCCGAGGCTGTCAGGAAAAAAAATAAAGTTGTTGTTTTGAAAAAACTGTTCATATCGGTAACTATAAAATATAATTTTAAAAAAGAGTAGTCTTAAAACAAAAGGAATAAAATTTGATCGTTCCCGATAAAAAAACAGAAGCTTATTTAAACAAGCCGATTTCTCCTAAAAGGCTTTTGCAGCTTTGTCAGGCAGGCGTCCTGTCTTCTTCAAACTTTTTGCGCGCGGCGGCATTGTGCCGTTCGGATAAAAAGTGGGGAAAATTCATTTTATTGATTCTGCGCTTTTTGACTGGATTAAGCTTTTTAAGTGCGATTTTTTTGATGGCCGTCTCGAAATGGCACTTTTTTTATCAGACGGGCGGATTTATTTTCTTGGTTGTTTTATTTGTTTTGTGCGCGTGGATTCGCAATCAATTCCGTGTTGCCGATTATGCGGGCGTCGGTTTAATCGGTTTGATGATCTTTTTGCCGGATATCGTTTTCAGAACAAGCTCGTTCCTGTATCAAGAGCTTTTTCTGTGGTTTGCGTTGTCCGTCGTTTGGGCCGTTTCGTCCCGACGTGTCGGCGTATGGGGGGCGGCATTTGTTATTTTAAATGCGGCAATCGGTCTGTACGGTGTTCAATTCGCTTTGCCGTCGTTTATTATCAGCGCAACGCTTTTTTTTGTTTTAGCAGCGATTTTTAACTTGTTGTGTTTCGGCGTTTGCGTTTTTTTGTCCGATCGTTTTTTTCTGAAAAAACAATCCTGTTTCAGATTTTTTCCTTTAACCGGCATGATGTTGTTTTTGGTCGCCGCGGCCGGTGTTCGGTGTTTTGAAGATACCCCCTTTAATTCGGGGGATGTCGCGTTTATCTTGTGTGCCGTTTGTTCGGTCTTTTGTCTTTATTGGTATGTTATCCGCGTGTCTGACCGGACGGGACGCCGATTGGCAATTCTTTTTTCCTTTTTTTGGTCTTGTCTGTTGCTTTATCGTTGCCTATATGCATTTGATTTTTCATCGGATTTTCGGCAGGCTCTGTTTTGTACCGTCGTTTCTGCATTGATCGGTGTGGCATTAATAAGCGAATATTTGTCGGTTGTTCGGATAAAAGGGGGAAAAGATGCCGTCTGAATTTTCACTGCGTCAGGTTTTGGCATGTCTGAATATTTCGGTGTTTGATCCGTTGGTTGAACCTGCGTTGAAAAGAGCTTGTCAAATTGAAGAGGAACGCAAGCTCGTTGTCAAAAGAAATCCCTTTTACGGCGTTTTTTCATTGATTGTCTTGCAATCGGCGGCGTTGCTTTGTTTTTTCGGTTTGCGGCCGTATGCTGTTTCCGCCGGTGTGTCTTTGATCCTTTTGGGAAGCTTGTCTTTCGGAAAAACATTGACGGCCGCATGGCGATTTTTCTTTAAGATATATTTTTTTGCGGGGCTCTTTTTGTTGGCGGAAACGCTGTTTTATATTTCTCCTTTGATCGTACAGGGAATGGTTTTACTTTTTTTATTATGCAAAGCTCTTTCCGTAAACGGTCGGGAATCAAGAGTCCTGTCGGCATTTTGGTTTTTTATTTCTGTCCTTGCACCGTTTTTGTCAGGGCAGACCGTTTCTTTGTTTTTAGCGATCGGGTTCTTTTCTTTGATCGGGTCGGCCGGTTTGCTTTTTCCTTTAAAGAATTTATATTGGCGCGAACCGTCGATTATTTTTGCCGTATTGCCGCTTTTTGTGATTTTAGAGTATGAAACGGTTTGGCTGACGAGGGGCGGTGCTTTTGTCGATCAAGGCAATTTTGTTATGGCTGTGATGTTTTCGGTCCAATTGTTAATGTTGATTTTTTGCTTACGCAAGGATTTGGATCCGGGGGAAATCGTGCTTTCTTGTTTGGCGGTCGCCGGTGTGTTTTTCTGCGCATTGTTTCTGTCGGGCGGAATGGCCGGATCGGCGGTTTTATTCGTGACGGCTTTTTTTACGGATGCTCGTGTCATGGGCCGGATTGCCATTATTTTATTTTCCCTCTTTTTGGTCGTTTTTTTTCTGTCTTTGCCGATTTCCTTGTTTGCGGCCGGATTGGTTGCCGCCCTTTCCGGTATTGTTTTCGGGGCATGTTATTTGCGATTGAAACGCTTTGTTTCGCCGGAGAAAATATAATGCGTCGTCTTGTTGTTTTTTTCTGTTCGTTGTTAATTTTACTTGTTTTAACCGGCCGTTATTTTACAGGCATGTTAACCGTCCGGTTCGGTGTTCGATTGTTGTTGCCGGTGGCAGTACAGGAAATCGGAAAGGATGCTTTTTCTGATTTTGTTCGTTTGCGTTACTATAACTTTATTCCGGTTCAAAACGTTTCAGAAGAAAAAGGAACGATCGTTGTTCAACGTATGGATGACGGACAAATCAAGTTTGTTTCTTCTTCCCTAGACAATCCTTTGAAGCCGAGAGAATTGTTGTTAAAATACGTGATTGTTCCCTCTATGCCGTTTAACGCAAGGACGCAAAGGCCTGATATCCGTTTTTCCTCGGATTTTCTCCGTTTTTTTGAAACGAAAGCGTTTCTTCCTTCCGCTGTCCGCTATGCCGTTGTCAGTGTTGATAAAGCCGGAAATGCCGTTTTAACGGGGTTGGCGGATAACAACGGTGTTTTGTTGGTTAAGGGGGCGGGGGTGTTTCCTCGCAATCTGTGAAATTAACGTGATAGATGATATATTTGTTGCCGACTTCCGGCGGCATATCGGTTACTTTTTTTAAAAAACAAAAGTCTTCTCTTTGTGACAACAGTTTTCCGACAAAAACATCCTGCTCCGTTATCAGTCGATTATGAAAAATTTGAGATGAATAATAATAAGGATTGTCCAATAAAATGGTTTTTACCTGATGTTTTTTTAACAGTTTCCGTATTTCGGTCTGATTTTTGCCGTATAAAATATTATAGGTATCCGTAATTCCTTGCGCGTTGGAATGGTAGGGTGATCCTACAACGGGGATGCCCGTTCCCCACGCCGTTTCCGGACCGCGGGAGGAAGAAGTCAGGATGCTCCCTTTTTCTTTGGAAATATACGGCAGATATTCTTCCGATCGTGTTATTTTCGCCTGTTTTTGACTTTGAAGGTCATAGGCGTCGGCGATTAAAAGCAACAGGCAGCACAACATATAAAAGCCGGCGGGAACTTTCAGATACGGACGGATGCTTTCTTTTTGTAAAAAGGTTGTTTTTTTATAAAAAACTTCCAGAGCGGTTGTTGTCGCCAATACCGCGAAAACCGATCCCGTTCGTCCGAAACGACGGCTGAGCAATGTCATAAGCGCAAAAGCAAAAGTCGGAATGATAACGGTTATGATTAATTTTTTATACGGTCTCGGTGCGAACGGTAATGCAATCAGCCCCAATAAACATCCTAACAGGGAAGGACCCGCACATTCAATTATGGCGCTGTTGGATACAAGTGCCGGCGTTAATTCCGTGATATGTTTAGCCCATATTTCGTAAAGCTCCGGAGAATATGGTGATCCGAAAACTTTTTCGTGGCCGAATAAAAACAGGGTAAAACCCAAAGCAGATAAAGCGAAAAAAGAAATTGTCAAAAAACGACGGCGGCAGGATGAAACGAATTTCGTTTTTTCCAAAAAGTTTTCCAGATAAAAGGAAAATGTCATCAATCCCAGAATGACAACCAACAATATGGACAATCGTCCGTTGTCCGCAAACATCAGTCCCTGCATCGGCGGATTGGCAATTAAACAAACGGCGGAAGTTAAGAAAAAAGATAAACTGAAAATTTTTATTTGCCGCATGTTTTGATATTTAAACAGCCATGATGTAACCAAACCAGCAATCATAGCCATTGCGGCTAAAAAACCTTCGGGAGTCGCCCATACGGATAAACCGGCAAAGATTCCCGCCATTTTGAAAAAGGCAATCCTTTGCGATTTGAAACCGTGCATTATGCCGCCGACGGTGATAATCAGCAGCAGATTTAACAAGACATGGTGATCGGCTCTTCCGGCGGTGAATAAAGCGGAAATCGAAGACTGGCAAAAATAAAAAGACAGGGAAAATATTCTCAGGGTCGGGCCGAAAAACGCTCTTCCCGCCCAGATCAATCCTGCGGCGGACAGTCCGGCGATCAGCGGTTGATATAGAAAACAGCCGAAGAAAACGGCCTGTTTAACGTCTGTAAAGGGTAAAAACGGCAGACTGGCCGTCAGTAAAAACATATCCGTGATTCGTGTAAAATGCAGCATCTGCCCGAAAGGGTGATTGTCATGCATATACATAATTTCCGCCCAAGATCCCGTTTTAATAAAATCCGTCAACCGCATGGCGTGCGTGAAGTTGTCCGTTTCCATTAACGTCGCCTGAGAATGGCAGATCAGATAGATTTGCCAGATTAAGATAAAGCAAACGGCGAAAACGTATTCATAGCGAATATAAAAATCGGGACTCTTTTTTGCGGGAAATTTTTTAAAAATCAAAGAGTTCTCCCTGTCTTAAATCGATATCGTCCTGAGTCCCCGACGGTTCGTAAACACTGCTGAACGGATAATGGCGGGCGCATCTGGGTTCGTAGATGTCAGCCGCGCCCAATTCTATGTCCGATTTCGATCCTCCGCGTTTATAGGTATAAATGGCCGGCTCATTGCAAACGGCACAGTGTGCGCGCAATAAAGTATATCGATCGGCAATGGTTTTTAATTTGGAAACGATTTCAAACGGTTCGCCTTTCCAGTTCATGTCCAGACCGCAGCAAATGACGTTAAGGCCTCTGTTAAGCAAAGTGCCGATGCAGGTGATAACGTCTCCGCCGAAATAAGGTTCCGTAAAAAACTGGATTTCATCAAAAAAAACGGCTTGAGCGCGTTCCACTGCATTAGAGTTCAGTATTTCGTTGGTGTTTGTCAAATTGAACGCTTCTGCGGCCACACCGTCATGCGTTTTGATTTCGCAAATGCCGTAACGTGTGTCAAAAGACGGCTTGATCAAGATCATTTCTCCGTTGAAAGAACGCGCTTTTTTTAATAAAGCGGACGTTTTTCCGGCAAACATGGGGCCCGCGATGATCTCCAGTGTTCCTTTTGGCATTTTGACTGTCCCGAAATTAATGACGATGCGGTTTTATGTAGAATTGCCCGTAACGTAGACGATTGTCCAGCAAAAAAGCAAAATCAAAAGATTTCTCTTGTTTTCAGCAGGGGATAAAAAGTTAATTCGGAAAGGAAATATTTTGAAAAAAACTTTTGTTCATTATATAACTGGATAGAAATAAGGGGTGTTTGAATTTAAATAGAGGTTTTTCATGTTGACGGAAGGATTTGAATTAACGCTGATCGGGATGTCGGGCGTTTTTTTGTTTTTGCTGCTGCTGATCGCGTCCATGTACGCTCAGGCGGCGATTTTTAAATATTTTGGGGGGGCGGATAAACCCGAACAATCCTCGGTCGATGCGGGCGATGAGGCGCTGGTCGCCGCGGCGATAGCGGTCAAACTGAAAAACGGTTAACAAAAGCAGGGTGAATGAAAATGGCTAAAAAGGTTGTAAATTTTATGTGTACCGCTTTCCGCGACGGATTCCAGTCCGTTTTCGGCATGCGTGTTCTTCCCAAGGATTATTTTGCCGGAATCGAAATGGCTCGTGATGCCGGAATCCGTTATTTTGAAGCCGGCGGCGGCGCCGCTTTTCAATCAGCCTTCTTTTATTGCAATGAAAATGCGTTTGACGTGATGGATAAATTCCGTGAATTTGCCGGTTCCGATGCGAATCTGCAGACCTTGGCGCGCGGGATTAACGTGGTCGGTTTGGATTCCATGTCTTCGGATTTGATCAACTTGCATGCCAAACTGTTTAAAAAACACGGCATGACGACGATTCGCAACTTTGATGCATTGAATGATCCGAATAATCTGATCGTTTCAGGGAAAGCAATTAAAGATGCCGGCTTGCAGCATCAAATGGCGATTACGATTATGTCCTTACCCCCGGGATGCGAAGGGGCTCACGATCCCGATTTCTATGAACAGCGTTTGCGTGCCGTATTAGACGCCGACGTTCCGTTCGATTCTTTGTGCTTAAAGGATGCTTCCGGTACTTGTACGCCGACGATCGTTCACGAAACGATCAAGCGTATGCGTAAATTGACGGACAAACCGATTTCCTTCCATACGCATGAAACGGCGGGGACGTCCGTTTTGTGCTGCATGTCGGCGATCGAAGCCGGTGCGGATACGATCGATTTGTCTTTGGCTCCGGTTTCCGGCGGGACGTGTTCTCCGGATGTTTTGACGATGTGGCATGCCTTGCGCGGTACGGACTATGTTCTGGATGTCGATCCGCAAAAGATTTTGGAAACGGAAGAATTTTTGAAAAACGCGTTGGGTGAATATTTGTTGCCGCCCGAAGCCATGAAAGTCGAACCTCGGGTTCCGTGGTCGCCTTTGCCAGGCGGCGCGTTGACGGCGAATACGCAAATGTTGCGCGACAACGGCATTATGGATAAGTTCCCTGAAATCGTCAAAGCGATGGAAGATGTCGTGCGCAAGGGCGGATACGGAACGTCCGTTACGCCGGTGTCCCAGTTCTATTTCCAGCAGGCGTTCAACAATGTCATGCAGGGGCCGTGGAAAAAAATCGCCGAAGGTTACGGCAAAATGGTTTTGGGGTATTTCGGCCGTACGCCGCATGAACCGGATCCCGAAGTTGTTAAGATCGCTTCCGAACAGTTGGGGTTGGAACCGACAAAAGAATCCCCGTTGGCGATTAACGACCGCAATCCGAAAAAGCAGATCTCTTATTTCCGTGAAATGCTTAAGGAAAACAGTTTGCCGGAAACGGATGAAAACATCTTTATCGCCGCGGCCTGCGGAGATAAAGGGATCGCGTTCCTGAAAGGCGAAGCTAAAATAGGTGTCCGTTACAAGGAAAAACCGCGTGCGACGTCGGGTGATTTCGATGTAACGGTTGACGGTAAGAGCTATAAAGCTTCTTTGAACGGCGATACGGTTGTCGTTAACGGCAAATCGTTTAACGTGACGGTCGGTGCCGCCGGTCAGGCCGCGGCCAAACCCGCGGCGGTTTCGAATGGCGCGGACACGGACGTTGTTTCCCCCGTCCCCGGAACGGTGACAAAGATTTTAGTCAGCGAAGGGAGTAGTGTCACCGAAGGTCAGCCGATCGCAATATTGGAAGTCATGAAGATGGAGAGCCCCGTTCCCGCGCCGAAAAGCGGCGTTGTCGGTAAAATTGCCGTTCATCAGGGGGATCAGGTCGTGACCGGTCAGTTGTTGATGACTTTGAAATAAGGGGAAGGCTAATGGATTCCGATATGCAGATGTTTAAAGCGGAAAGACGCCATAAATTCATTATGTGGACGGTGGTCGCTTTGTGCGCGCTGATTTCCCTGATTAATATTTTATCCGCGGCGTTCGGCGAACAAATCGGGCGGTTTATGACGGAATATATGGATAATCACGAATCTTTCGCATTGTTGGTAAAATCGACGGGATTGTACGGTTTTTTTGCCGATTCCGGCGAAGCGGTTTCTTCGACGGGGAAAGAATTGCTGGTTTCCATGGGGTTGGGTCAATTCATTATGATCGGCATCAGCATACTTTTGATCTATTTGGCGATTGCCAAAGGATTCGAACCGCTTTTGTTGATTCCGATCGGCTTCGGCGGTTTGTTGTCCAATGCGCCGGGGGCCGGTGTCGCCGAGGTGTTGGACGGAGTTACCGGCTTTTTGCTGTTCATTTATGATTTCGGTATTGCTCCGCCCAGTATCTTTCCTTTGATTATTTTCATGGGGGTCGGGGCAATGACGGATTTCGGTCCGATGATTGCCAATCCTAAAGTCGCTATTTTGGGCGGTGCCGCGCAATTCGGTATTTTCGCAACGGTGTTGGGGGCTTTGGCTTTGACCGATATGGGGCTTGTCGATTTTTCGTTGAAGCAGGCCGCCTCCATCGGAATTATCGGCGGAGC
>JAZNBT010000021.1:0-14515 GCA_045587165.1 Alphaproteobacteria bacterium
TTGAGTAACAATAAAAAAGGCTGAAAATTTAAATTTTCAGCCTTTTTTATTGTTACTCAAAAGTCCGTGAAGTCCGGCCTGAAATACAAAAGAACGCATTTTTATAAAGGGTGTTTTTTTGTGTGGACAAAATAATATTAAAAAAATATGTCGTGTTCGGCAGATTTTAAGGAAAGCATTTGTTTTTTTAATAAAATTTGACAAAAAACAAAAAGAGTGTATGTAAATGTTATAATTTCTTCAGTTTAAGGATAAAGAGTATGAAAAATTGGGAACAGGAAAAAAGCAGGGTAGGGGATCTGTTGAAAAAAGCATCTGAAAAATGGATGTCAAAGACGACGGAACAAAAAAAGCAGAAACAGGATGCAATTTTTAAATCGGCTTCGGGCAATACATATTCTTTTTCCCAAAAAGACGATATTCTTCCTGTTCAAAAACCGGAATTGCCTCCTTACGCGACAACGGAAGATCTGCCGCGAATTGATCCTGCGAAAATTCCCGATATGATGACGGAAAAAAATACAAAGTGGGAACCGGCAAAAACAGCCGAGACAAAAACGGAAAAATCGGTGTCTCCCGACATTATGGGTATTTTAGCCAGAAAGCGCGGTTTAAATCGTTAAAAGATTTTTTATATTAAAAGACGCTGTGAAGACAGCGCCTTTTTTTTGTTTTTTACGGGTTGATTTTGTCCGGAATTTCCGTGTATCGCGGATCCGTTAAAATGCTGATCAGATCGTCTTTGACGGCAGCCGCTTGATCCAAATCAATCTGACATGTTCCGACATTCGCATGTCCGCCGCCGCCGTATTGCAACAACAATTCGCCGATATTGATAATGTTGGATCTGTTCAAAATGGATTTTCCGACGGCGTAAACGATTCGCTGTCCGTTAATCCGCCACATGGCATGCATGGAAATATTGATGTCAGGATATAAAGCGTAAATCATAAATCTGTTGCCGGCATAAATGATATCTTCGTTTAACATATCAATATAGGCCAGATTTTTATGAATGGTTGTTTGTCGTTTTAGTTGTTCAATGAACTTTTCCTGATGGGAAAAATATAAATCGACGCGTTCCTCGACATCGGGCATTTCCAATACTTCGGCCGGATCATGTTCACGACAGAAATCAATCAGATTCATCATCAATTGATAATTTGAAATTCTGAAATTGTGGAAACGTCCCAAACCCGTGCGGGAATCCATAATAAAGTTCAAAAGCGTCCAACCTGACGGGTGCAAAATTTCATCAACGGTATAATCGGCGCTGTCGGCTTTATCAACGGCGGTCATCATTTCTTCGGAAATGTTTTTAAACCGTTCTTTACCGCCGAATGTATCCCAGACGACACGGGCTGCCGAAGGCGCTTGAGGATTGAGGTAGCTGTTGCTTTTCTTTCCGACGCGTGCCAATTCGCTGATATGATGGTCGAAAACGTACGAGGCGGACTTCGAATAAGGCAGGTTCGTCATGATATCGCCTTGTTTAATGTCGACCAACCCGTCTTGCACGTCTTTGGGATGGACAAATTTAACTTCGTCGATCAGGTCCAGTTCTTTAAGCAAAATTGCACAAACAAGACCGTCAAAATCGCTGCGCGTGACTAATCGGAATCTGTCATCAACCATGATAATACCTTGAATTATACGTCCTGAACCATTGCGGTAATAATTTCTCCGCGAATTTTTTCAGCCTGATCGATGGGAACCTGACATGTTCCTGCCGCGATATGTCCGCCGCCGCCGTATTGCAGCATAAATTCGCCGATGTTCATTTTTGAAGTCCGGTTGAAAATGGATTTTCCGGCGGCAAAAACGACATTGCGTTTATTTTTTCCCCAGATTTCGTGAACGGAAATGTTCACTTCCGGAAACAGCGCGTAAACCATAAATCTGTTGCCGGCGTAAATGGTTTCTTCGTCTCGCAGATAAATATGAGCCGCCGTTTTGTGAATCCGAGTGCATCTTTTTAATTGTTCAATGAATTTGTCTTTGTGTTCAAAATACAAATCGACGCGTTCTTTGACATCTTCGTCCTGCAAGATTTCTTCAACGCTGTGCGTCCGGCACAGATCCACCAGTTTCATCATCAAAGCGTAATTTGTAATGCGAAAGTTCTTAAAACGTCCCAAGCCCGTTCTGGCATCCATAATAAACGCCAATAAAATCCACCCTTCCGGATTGATGATGTGATCAATCGTGTATTTCGCGGAATCGGCGACGTCGACGGCTTCCATTAAAGACGGCGGAATGTTCTTAAAACGATCTTCGGCGCCGTAGTATTCGTAAACGACGCGCGCGGCGGAAGGAGAATTCGGATAAACAATATGATTGGGAGGACTGATGACGCGAGACACTTCACTGATATGGTGGTCAAAAGCGATGTGAACACCGTCGACATAAGGCAGGTTTGCCGTGATGTCCATATCCGTAATGGATATTCTGCCGTCTTGCATGTCCTTGGGGTGAACGAATTGAATTTCGTCGATAATGTCCAATTCTTTCAACAGTGCCGCGCAAACCAATCCGTCAAAATCGCTGCGCGTCAACAACCGTTTTTTAGCCAGCATTCGAAACTCCTTCAAGTCAATGTTTCTTTTTATCAGGATAAGCGAAGTATATATGTAAAATCAACCAAAGCTTTGAAGAAATGAAAAAAAACGTTTTCCATATTGAACATCGTTTTGTTTTCATAGATGATTGGTTTGTAACGTGATTGAAAAGGGCCTGAAAATGTCCGTCTCTAAAAGAGTGTTTTTCTTATTGTTGTTGGGATTGAACGGCTGTATTCAGGTGCCGTTCGTCGATTCCAGACGTGAAGCCGGATTCGCGAAGACTGTGGGCGAATCGACGGATGATCGGGTGGCAATCTGCTATAATCCTTATTCCACGAATGCCAATGAAATTATCAGAATGGCGCAGGATGCCTGCGGTAAAACCGATCGGGAACCGGCGTATGACGGGCATAAGTACTGGTCGTGCCGGGTGTTTTTGCCTCATCGGGTTTATTATCGTTGTCAAAACAAACCGATTGAAGAAACGAAAGAATAATTTATGGCCGTTTTATCCGTTCAATCCAGAGTCGTCGCCGGATACGCCGGTAATTCGGCGGCCGTATTCTGTTTGCAGCGCAGCGGAGTTGAATGTTGGGGGTTGGACACGCTCCAATTTTCGAATCATACGGGATATGAAGGTTTTGCCGGACGTGTTTTTCGAGCGAATCAGTTGCAAACCGTTTATGACGGACTCAAACGATATATCGGATTAAACAGATGCCATGCGGTTCTTTCCGGTTATTTGGGGGCGAAGGAAACGGGGGAGCTTGTTTTGCGCATTGCAAAAGATGTTCGTATGCAGAATGCCTCCGCCGTTTATTGCTGTGATCCGGTTTTAGGTGATGACGGGGAATTTTATGTTGCTTCCGATATTCCGGATTTCGTCCGTGAAAAAGTTGTGCCGGCGGCGGATATCATTACGCCTAATCGTTTTGAATTGAGTGTGCTGTCAGGATGTTCCGCAGACAGCGAAGACGAAATCGTCGCGTCGGCCAGATCTTTGTTAAACACAGGCAGGCCGACAGTGTGCATGGTTACCGGAACGGTTTGTCCAAACGGTATGGTCGCGTTGGCCGTTTCGAAAACGGAAGCGTATCGTGTCGTTACGCCGTTTATTGATAATGTTGACGAAATCGGCGGAGCGGGAGATATGACAACGGCATTGTTTTTATCCGAATGGCTGAAAACGCATGATGCGGCAGCCGCGTTGTCCAAGGCGGTTTCATCTGCTTTCGGTGTCATTCGAGAAACGGCGCTCCGTCAATCGTTAGAGCTGTGTCTGATTGAAGCTCAGCAAGAAATTCAGACTCCGTCAATGCTGTTTCCGGCAAATAAAATTTAATTATTTACTGGACAGTTTTTTCTTTTTTTTGTATATTTTTGTCAAGAAAACGGTGTGGGGCCGTTTAAAAGATTGATTTTTGGGGGGGATATTGATGCTGGCGACTCAGTTGATTCATACAAAACGAAAAGGTAGGGGAAAAAGTCACGGGAACGGCGGGCGTAATCAGGCTAACCATGCAGCGGCCGGCGGCTTTTATTCCGAAGGGCATCATAACAGGGATCAACGCGAAGGTAATTTTTCCTTTGATACGATCCACGGATTAAAACTGAAAGAAGTCGAATATACGGTACCCTCCAAGGCGGATCGTCAGGCTCGTCGCGCCGAATTTAACGGTGTGCGCGGTGAAAATGGAGAAATCATCGTAGAGGGCGTTCGTTCCAAGTTCGTAAAGATGTTGGCTAAAGATCATGAAAAGGAATTGGTTGAACGGTTAGGGCTGACGGAACGTGATATTCAGGGAATGCGCGAAGGTTACGTACCGAACGGGTTTAACGTTCATCACAAGGTGGCTTTGCACGGCGGCGGCAGAAACGAATTTTCCAACTTTATTTTAACGCCGTTGTATCCGCACGATCAGTGGCATAAGGATGTTATGGATGCCCAACTGTTGGGAATCCGCGAAGGGGAAACGCGTACGATTAAAGTGCCTTGGACGGATGAAATGATTTATGATCCGAAACAGTTCGGATTTACTAAGGAAAATCAGCCTGTTAACCCGAATTATTCATCTAATGTCAATCCGGCCAATTATCCGGAATTGTATAAACCGGAACATATCAGCGTTGCCAAGCGTCAAAAAGATATGGCAGAGTTTTATGCGGAACTGGATGCTAAAAAGGCTCAACAACAGCCTCGACAGGAAACAAAATCCAATCCGGTAAAATCGGCGGCGATTGTCCGTCAGATTTCCAAAGTGCGCCAGAGAGAGCGGGGATAATTTTTGAGTTTTATAAAGAATGCAGAGGGTTGAAAAACCCTCTGTATTTTTTTGGGAAAGAATGTTTATGCCAGATATTCGTCGTAATAAAGTTCTATTCAAATGGGATAATTTCTTCGCCGGATTATGGCCGATGACGGCGGTTTTGGCGATTTATTTCCAAGACATTACCGCTTCATATACGTTGACCATGTCCGTTTTTTCAGTTTTCGGTTTGTCTCAGGCGGTGTTGGAAATCCCGACAGGTTTTTTTTCGGATAAAATCGGACGTCGTCAAACGTTGATTTTATCTGCGTTATTTATTTTAATTTGTTTGATACTTTGGGCTTTTGCCGGTCATCTGCGGTGCATTCCGCTGCTTTTTGCGGGAGCTGTTTTATATGGTGCAAGCGATGCGTTGATGTCGGGCACTTTGGACGCATTGATGTTTGAAACAATGCAGGAAATCGGAGAAGAACGGGATTTTAAGCTTATTTATGCGCGCAGTCGCGTTTATAATCAGGCAGGATTAATTATCAGTGTTTTAATCGCAACGGCGGTACTTTATTTCCAATCACTTCAATTTTTGGCTTGGTTGTCCGTTTTACCGATGACCGGACAACTGGTTGTTTCCTTCTTTTATGTTAATCCGAGCCGGAATAATAGAAAAACTTCTGAAAAACACGAATTGAATTTAAAAAAAACTTTGTGTCTTTTCTGGCAAAATAAAAAACTGAGATTTTTTAGTTTAATCGAAATTTTGGATACTTCTTTTTATATGACGATTAATCGTTTTGAGGGGGTTTATTTTGAAAATCTGATAACCGTTTGGGCGGTTAATTTGGCTCGTGCCTGTAAACAGATTGCCGGTATGACAGGTTATGCTCTTATGCCGGTTTTCAATCATATTCGATCGTTAAAGATTTTGTTCGGTTCCGTTTTGTGGAGCGCAGTTTTCTGTTATATCGCTCTTTTTTTTAATACCGTGCTTTCGCCGTTTGTTATGGCATTGTCGAATTTATCGTTCGGCTTAACCGAAACAACAAAAGAAGACTTGCTGCAAAAAGAATATTTGCCTGAACAACGGGCTATGATGGGGTCGCTGCTATCTTTGTTGACGGCCGGATTTCAAAGCGTCGTTTGTGCGGCGAGCGGAATGGCAGCCGATATATTCGGCGTTCGAAACGCATTATTTTGCTTGATATTTTGTCGGTTGACGGTTTGTTTTTTGTGTACACGAAAAATTTTGGGAAAAAATAAAAAATTTTGTTGAATTTTTTGTCTATTTTTCATATCCTGATTCCAATGTAGATTTAGCAAAAGGAATTGGCATATGTCGATTGAGTATAAATTGGTTCATGCGAAGCGTTCTCATAAAGGTAATGGCGGCAAAGGCGGTAAAAAGGCTGCATATACCGCGGAACAGCGCGCCGGAAAATTTAATTTTGATACGATTCACGGTTTGAAATTAAAAAAGGTTACTTACAAAGTTCCATCCAGTGCGGAACGTAAGGCGAGACGTGCTGAATTTCAAGGTCATGACGGCAAAGAAGGAATGCGTTCCAAATTTTTAAAAATGTTGGCAAAGGAACATGAAAAGGAATTGCGTGAGAATTTAGGGTTTGGTGATGCCGAAATAAAGCTGATGTCGGAAGGTAAATCCGTCCCCGGTTATAATGTACACCATAAACTGCCCATTCATGGCGGCGGTAAAAATGAATTTTCCAACTTTATTTTAACGCCGTTGTATCCGCATGATCAATGGCATCATGATATTTTGGATCCGCAGATCGCTGATTGTATGGGGTCGGGACAGGAAAAAGAAGTCATGTTGCCATGGACGGATGAAATGGTTTATGATCCGAAAAAATACGGAATTACGCGTGATAATGTTAATGTTGAACCGAATTATTCTTCACGTGTCAATCCGAACAATTATCCGAAGATTTATACGGCGGAGCAGGTTGCTGATGTCGCTAATCGCAAACGTGAATTGGCAAAATTTACATCTCCTGCGCAAAAGAGCGGAAAAAAGAATATTGTTGTTGCCGCTTTGGCAAAGCAAAAACAGCGTTGATTTTTTTAATGAAAAGCGCCGGATATGTATGTTATCCGGCGTTTTTTGATGCCTAAAACATCGGCAGGGTGTTTTTATAATAGATAACGTCTAACTTTTCATCAGGGCTGATGGGTTCGTAATGCTTGGCTAAAGCGTCAAAGGCATTTTCATCGATATCCAATGCCGTCATGTCTGTTTGCGATCTGTTTAAAACACGCTGTTTGGCTGTTTCCATATCGCATTCAATTTGATGAAATAAAAGAGAGTTACAGAAATATTTTGCACGTTCGACTGCTTCCCGTCTGCTTTGTCTGGACCAAAATCCGCGATCGAAAATAACATTTCCGCCGACAGAAACGATTCGTTCTCCTAATTTCCAAGTAAATTCGGACACTTTTTCATGAACGGTTCGGAATTGTTTTTCAGGCAGGCTTCGATCAAATAGCTCACACATGAATTCATCGTCGCATAAAATTACGGCATTATATTGAGCGGCTAATTTTCTGGCGATCGTGGATTTGCCGAATCCCATATATCCGCAAAGAAAATGAATTGTTGACATTTATTGAATTTTTCCTATTTGAAAGAATGAAAAAACGATAAAGATATCTTTGACATTTTAAAGAGCAAAGTCTACAGAAATTTGAAACAAAAAATTAGCTCTGAAAAACAGAGCTAATTTCTAAGAAGTAATTCTAAAGATGACAGTTGATAACCGAGGTTTGATTTCAGGGGACATCCGTCCCCGTCACTCACCGTTAATACCGCCGCTACCATTGTCACCATTAGAAGTCGATGTCTCCCCTGCTTTGGCCAGTTCTGCACCAAACGCGGATGAGTGCGTTTGGCCGCGTCCCAATTTTACGGCTTTGGCGATTACAATTGACGATGCATCGTCAAAATCACCTGAGGGAAGAACAGCAGCGTCGGCGCTGTGGCTCATCGCCAACAAACACACGCCTGCTAAAATCAAGCATGATTTTTTCATCTCGTTCCTCCTAATGTTGGAAAGCTGAAATAGAATTCAAGCTTTCACTTAATATTTTTTAGCATAAATTGAAAAAAATCAAGAGGAAAAGGGCTTTTCTCCGGTCGTGTTAACTGCTTTGAGCGTAATGCAGAATATTTTTTCATAAAAAAACGCCCCGAAAAGGGACGTCTTTTTTTTATGGTAGCGGAGGAGGGATTCGAACCCCCGACACGCGGATTATGATTCCGCTGCTCTAACCGACTGAGCTACTCCGCCATCAATCGATGAGGTTTTTTACCGTGTTTTAGGCGAGCTGTCAACACGTTTCTTTATTCTTGTTTCTTTTTTCCCTTCATCGGTCGCGATGAGTTGTTTTTCCAGTGTTTTTACCTGAGCTTTTAAATCTTCCAACGCCTTCATCATCGGATCCGTTTTTTCCGCAGCGTAAGCTTCAAATCCTTTTTCCGCTTTTTTACGGCAACGTACGATTTGAGCCGGTACGCCGACGGCCGTCGCCGAATCGGGAACGTCTTTTAATACGACGGCATTGGAACCGATGCGCGCATCGTCACCGATGACAATCGGGCCTAACAGTTTTGCTCCCGCCCCTACGATAACACGGTTGCCCAATGTCGGGTGACGTTTGCCCTGACAAGAGGACGTACCCCCCAATGTCACGCCGTGGTATAACGTGACATCGTCGCCGATCTCAGCCGTTTCGCCGATAACGACACCGGTTGCGTGATCAATAAACAGATTTTTTCCGATTCGGGCGGCGGGATGAATGTCGACTCCGGTTAAAAAACGTCCGAAAGCTGAAATGACTCGAGCCGTCGTAAAAAATTTTTTACCCCATAAATAATGAGCCAAACGGTACAGCATTATGGCATGAAGCCCCGGATAACAAAGAAATACTTCGATTTTTGATCGTGCGGCGGGGTCGCGCTGCAAAACCGAATTGGAATATTCGGAAGCTTTTGAAAATATTTCTTTTGTCAGACGCTTGAACATTGTACCTTCATTTCGCTAATATAACTTTTCTACAGCTTATAACTCACCCTTTGCAAGGTTTCAATATGCCAGAAATTATTTTTAACGGTCCCGAAGGACGATTGGAAGGTCGCTATCAGCCGGGAAACAGTGAAGAAGCCCCTTTGGCCCTTGTTTTGCACCCGCATCCGCAAATGCCGAACGGTACGATGAATAACCGCGTAACGTATACGTTGTTTCAAACATTCAGTGCATTGGGATTTGCCGTTTTGCGCTTTAATTTTCGCGGGGTCGGACGTTCGCAGGGCGTTTATGACGACGGTCAGGGTGAATTAGGCGATGCGGCAGCTGCATTGGACTGGTTGCAGACATTGAATCACAACGCAAAAACATGTTGGATCGCCGGGTATTCTTTCGGTGCATGGATCGGGATGCAATTGTTAATGCGTCGTCCCGAAATCTCAGGATTTATTTCCGTTGCACCTCCCGCTAATTCGAAGGATTTTTCGTTTTTGGCTCCTTGTCCCGCTTCCGGTTTGATCATTCATGGAGGGGAAGATGAATTGATTCCCGAAGCCTCTGTCGCCGCTTTGGCCGATAAGTTGTCGGGACAACGTAATATTCATATCCGGTATGCCATGTTCCCGAATGCAGGGCATGATTTCGAAAATCATTTAAAAGACGTCAGTTTGACCGTTCGTGATTATGTCGCGGATATTATGACAAAAAAACATAAAAAATCCATCCGAGGAAAAGGGGGCAAAAAAATCCGTCCGAAAGAACAGGAAGCTTAGAAAAAACGCCTGATCGGGAATCGGTCAGGCTTTTTTTTTGTGTTTATCTGTGTCTCGGCACGTCGCCGGGGCGCAATTTCTTTTTGGGGTCTTTGAATTTAAATAAGGCTTTATCCAGTTTGACATTCGTTTCCATGTCGTTCAAAGTGACCAATGTCGTAATTTGTTGTACATCCGTGACTCGCCATTGTTTCAACGATAAAGGCTTGTCTTTGAAAATCAAAGTGATTTTACCGGCGGTCGGTTGGCTTTTTTTCGTGACGGATACGGAAATCACCCCCGATTCGACGACGAAGTCCGTAATCGTCAATCCTTCTTTTTCAAAGGAAAAATTTTCCTTTAAAATCATCGCGGCAGGATTGTCGTCCAAATCCAAATAGGTTACCTGTTCCAGTTTTTTATCATGAAAAATCAGATAGTATCCGTCGGCGACGACTTCCACCGGATGAGGCGGATCATATTCCAATCGCATTTTATTGGGTTTTAAAACATAAAAATTTCCTTGAGCCACCGCACCGTTGTCACTGGTTTGATAAAACTTGCTTTTAATCGTCTGAAAACCGTTGAAGTAAGCTTCTATGCTTTTAATTAATTCCTGCTGCTGTTGTGTAAAAGACGGCGCCGAAACGGTTTGGGCATCAGCTGCGGACGTTATGAAAAACAGACAAAGAAGAAGGATTTTAAACATCGATTTTTCCTATTTGTTTTTTTATCCGGTTACTTTAACAGCTTTATCTGTTGTCGGGTACTAAAATTTCGCGTTTGCCCGCATGACTGGGGGCTGAAATAACGCCTTGCGCTTCCATTTGATCAATCAGATCCGCGGCGCGATTGTATCCGATCCTCAGTTGACGTTGAATATAGCTGGTCGATACTTTTCTGTCGCGCAAAACGATGGCTACGGCTTTGTCATACAAGCTGACATCGTCACCGCTCTCTGCCCCTAAAACAGCGCCGTCATTTGTTTCCGGCGGTTCTTCGGTGACGGATTGTTCGTATTCGGGAACGCCCTGCAAACGCAGATGCGCCGTTACGGCTTCGACTTCGGCGTCGCTGACGAACGGACCGTGTAAACGCACCGGACGCTGTCCTTGTGCCAGATAAAGCATGTCGCCGCGTCCCAATAATTGTTCGGCGCCTTGTTCGCCTAAAATCGTTCGGCTGTCTATTTTTGTCGTCAAACGGAAACTGATGCGTTCGGGAAAGTTGGCCTTGATCGTTCCGGTAATCACGTCAACGGAAGGACGCTGAGTTGCTAAAATCAAATGAATTCCTGCCGCTCGGGCTTTTTGCGCAATCCGCTGTACGGCAATTTCAATTTCTTTGCCGGCGGTAACCATTAAATCCGCCATTTCATCAACGATAACGACAATGTAAGGAAATGGTTTTAAGTTTAACGGCTGTTCTTCATAAATCGGTTCGCCGTTGTCATATCCGGTCAGAACGGTGCGTGTCATCGGTTCTTTGGCATTGATCATTTCCTTGATCTTAGCGTTGTAGCCGTCAATGTTGCGTACGCCCAATTCGCTCATCTGGCGGTAACGGTCGTCCATTTCCCGTACGGCCCAGTTTAAGGCCAGAACGGCTTTTTTCGGATCTGTGACAACCGGCGTTAATAGGTGGGGAATACCGTTATAAACGGACAGTTCCAACATTTTAGGATCGACCATGATCAAACGTACCTGTTCCGGAGTTAATCTGTAGATCAAAGAAAGAATCATCGTGTTAATTGCAACGGATTTACCTGATCCGGTCGTGCCGGCAACCAGTAAATGAGGCATTTTTGCCAAGTCGGCAAAGGTAGGTTTCCCTCCGATATCTTTTCCTAACGCCAACAAAAGAGGTTTTGTCGCATTTTTAAATTCGTCGCAGGCCAGCATTTCTTTTAAGAAAACGTCGGCGCGTTTTTCGTTCGGCATTTCAATACCGATGACGCTTTGCCCGGGGACGACGGCGATACGGACGGATAAGGCGCTCATTGATCGGGCAATATCGTCGGCCAGATTGATAACGCGTGTCGTTTTAATACCGGGGGCCGGCTCCAATTCGAATAATGTGACAACGGGGCCCGGACGGACGTTAACGATTTCGCCTTTGACGCCGTATTCTTCCAAAACACTTTCCAACTGACGGGCGCGTTTTTCCAAATAATCTCTGGAAACGGCGGATTCTTTGTCAATTTTCGGCTTTGCCAGAAAATCCAACTTCGGCAAATGGAATTGTTTGGCGTATTCGCGTTGTTCCCGAATCGATTTTAACGGTGACGGTTTCGCCGGTTGTTTTGCTGTTCGCTGCGGCTGCGGCTGTTCTTTTTCGGTCAAATTTAACTCGCCCTGTTCGGTAAAGAGGCTTTGCGGCAATTCTTCAGGTAATTTTTGTTCTTCCGAAGATTTGTCCGTTTTTTCGACACGTCGTATTTTGTGCCAAACGAAGACAGCAAACATTTTTAGTAAATTCCCCAATCCGGACGTCCAACGTTTGACCAGATAAAAAGGAATTCCGAGTGTCGATGCCAATCCGAATACGGCGGCGACGAAAACGATCGGCAACATCAGATATTCCAAATAAGGCACGTAGGCCGCTTTCAGTCCGTGAATCAGCGAATAGTAAAAAGTCGGCATAATCGCACCGGAAAAACCGGCCAGAACGGGAGCAAACGATACCGCCGGCAGAGCGGAAAACAATATCAACAAAAGAAACAAAGTCGGAATAAAGCATAAAATGCGCAAAACTTGAAATTTATGCCATTTCAAGCGGAAAATTAACAGCCCCCAAGCAATTAAAGACAACGGGAACAGGATTGCTCCCAATCCGCAATATTGCCATAACAGGTCTGCGCCGATGGCTCCGAAACCGCCCAGAGCGTTTTGCGGTAAATTGCCCGAAGCGGTGTTCAATGACGGGTCGGTTGAATTATATGTCGCCAAGGCTGCGGCCAAAGCGATTCCTGCCGCGATTAAAGACAAACCGCAAAAACGTATGGTCAGTTTTTGAAAAAATACTTTTAAAGAGACGGGTAAAAACGTGTGTTTTTCAGAGCTAATCATTATTGTCCACAGATAAAAAAATAATCTGTTTCCTTTATGACATTAAAAAGTAAAAGCTCCGTTTAATTTATCCGGCCGTTTGTATCCATATCCAACAGCAGCAACAGGGTATCATAAAATTTCTGAGGTTCGGCGCATTCCAACAATGCTTGTTTTTCCGCAGGCGTAAACGGCAACATTGAAGCCAGAGTCATCAGAATTTGTTCATTCGGTATTTGTTTTAACATATTTGATGTCAGATCGATTTTGTTGGAATAAGCGTAAACATCCAGTTTTTCGAAAAGCTCTTTTTTATTAAACTTGAATTCGTCCAGATTAAAATCTGCCGCAAAAGGGGAAAAATCAACAAAGGCATCTCTGTAAATGCCGTTATGATCCGTTTCTTTAACGACATGGAAGCGTGATATTCCCGTTAATGTAATTAACAGCGTATCGTTTGATTCCGTAAAACCGGAAATTCGACCGGCGCACCCCGTCTTGTATAGAGGAGAAACTTTCATTGCCATATCCTGTTGTGTCGGCTGTACCATGCCGATCAGACGCGAAGAGGCCAGAGCGTTAAAAACCAAACGGATATAACGCATTTCATAAATTCGTAAGTTCAGTCTCGTTTCCGGAAACAAAAACGTTCCGGAAAAAGGCAAAATCGGCAAACTGGCAGGTAATTCCACCATCGTAATATCAAAAAGGCTGTTGCTCATTTTCGCCGTTCCTATGAGAATAAAAGGGATGACAGTTTGCGCCGTCCGGTAACGGTAACGGGATTCATCTGTCCCAAAGCCGCAAAAATCTTAAACAATTGTTGTCTGGCGGCGTCGTTATTCCATTCGCGTTCCGTCTTTATGATTTCGATTAATTGATCAATGGCCTGTTCTGCATTTCCGGCGGCGAATAAGGCGCAGGCATAATCATATCTGGTTTGTAAATCGTTCGGATTTTGATCAACGGTTTGTTTTAAATCCTCGGGATTAGGGGCGTTTTTTGCTTCTAAAGCCAATTTTAAGGCTGTTTTTGCGGCATCAAGTTCGGGGCTTCTAACGGAAGCGTCCAACCCGTCCGCCAGATCTTGAGCCGCCTCCAGTTGTTTTAATTGAATGAAACAACGTATCATGCCGGCAAAAGCCGCAGGATTCGTTTCGTCTTTTTCCAAAACGGCGGCATAGGTTTCCAAAGCTTCTTGCGCTTGTTCTTCGTTTAATTTTTCCGCAGCGCTTTTCAGCATTTCATCCAAAGATAAGGCCGCCTTGCCGATCAGAGCCTGCATAACGGTTTTTAATTGCGTTTCGGGAATGACACCCGCAAAACCGTCCGCTAATCCGCCTTTGGCGAAAATCATGGTCGTCGGGATGCTTTGAACTCCTAACTGCATGGCTAATTGCTGAACTTGAGTAATGTCGAATTTTACCAAAACCGCTTTGCCGTTTGCCAAACGGACATATTTTTCCAATAATTGTCCGAACTGTTCGCATGAAGGATTCTGCGGAGCCATAAAGTAAGCCAAAACGATTCGATTCTTGGAATCATCGACAACATCGGCTTTGAACGACTGAAGCGATCCTGTCTTAACAACATTGTTTTGAGAAGATGTCGCATTGTTTAAATCTTCAAAAATCAAAGCCATAAAATACTCCGTTCGAAAAAATTAAATTTTAAACGGGCATTATCATATATGAAAAAGCGGCAGATTAAAACGGGAAATAGAAATTATAACCGTTTGAAATGGCAGATTTAAAAAAAATTGTCAAAAATAAAAATTTTTTGTTGCAAAAGAAAAAACAGTCATTATAATCCAGCACTGTAAAACGGAGTGCGGGTGTAGCTCAGGGGTAGAGC
>JAZNBT010000022.1:0-7966 GCA_045587165.1 Alphaproteobacteria bacterium
TATCGCTGAATACATAGGTGTTCGTTCCGATCGTGACGGATTTTCCCAGATAGTCGTCCAGATCATTGCTGGCGAAATCAATGCGGGCGGCATTTTTGAGGTCCCAATCGATTTCCGGCAACGTAAATTCGCCGGTCGAAATGCCTGTCGCGGGATCCGGATTCGTCGCGGATTGCAAACAAGCCGCGGAGCTGACTTTGAATTTGATTTCGGAACCGCTGTTTGACTGTTGGACTTCGATTGTCGTGCCGTTTGCGCCGACGGAGAAACGTCCCGCGCTGGGCAATGTCGCTTGAATGACTTCGTTGAATTTATCGACGGCGTCGCCTACCGTGACGATCCCTGCCGTCAAATCAACGGGAACGACGACTTCGTTCGCTTTGGGCGAGTACGTTGTTGTGCCGTCGGTCGTAAATTCGAACACGTAGTTCGTACCGTTGGTTTCCATTGAAATGGTGGAATGATTCGTCGGAATAGACGTAAATTCCATTTGCGCGCGGGCGGAGTAAACATCCTGAGTCGCGTCGTTGGTCGCTTCGCTGGAACTGTAGGTGATTAACGTGGCTGATCCGGACGGCATGCCGACGTCCAAAGACCATTTCCCGTTTTCCGTTTTGGTGAACGTCAATGTGGCGTTATGGGAATTTCCCAAAGAATCGTAGATTAAAACGGATGAACTGTGACGGCCGCCGGCTTCGGGATTGGCAGGGTCGAAAACGGGATCGTCGGCGGGCAGGTTGGCGCCGAAGGAAATGTTCTGCGTTTCCTGTGCCGTTCCGCCGATGGTGTTTAGGTTGATGGCCTGCATGTTCGTCGAATCAATAATGTTGTCATTGACGTAGACAGTGCTGCCGGACGCATCCGTGTAGGCTTTCATAAACATATTGTCGCCGATTTGAACAAGCGAAGCGTTTTCTTCGCCGTCAAAAGCCTGTAAAGGCCATGCTTGCAGATAATAGCCGTTATCGTTTTTCAGATATCCGTCCTGATCAACGCTGAACGTGCCGACGCGGGTGTAGCTCCATAAATCGTCCTTGGCCGGTTGAGATGTCTGCGTCGTAACAAAGAAACCGTTTCCGGAAATACCCATGTCGGTTGAATAAGACGTGCTGCTCAACAGCCCCTGAACGTCGACGCCCGCGCGGGTGCGACACTGAACACCGCCGCTGGTGTAGCGCGTCGTGGATGTCTGTTTTGTGACCAGTGTTGAAAAACTGGCGGAATTCGCTTTGTATCCGATCGTATTGACGTTCGCGATGTTGTCCGAAATGATGCTCATGGCGGACGACTGCGCGTTTAATCCCGAAACGCCGGATCTTAATGCACCGAATAAACTCATGTCATTCTCCTTTTTTAGTTTTTTTCCCGATACGGTTCTGTAGGGGAAAATGGTTTGTGTGCCGAATTATTCTTTTCGGCTTTTTGTTAAACTGTTTGTGTCTCGCCTTCCGTTGAAGTGTTGCCCGTCGCGGAGAGCGTATCTTTCGAATGAACGGCAAGGATGCTGTTCATATCAACGGCGACTTCACCCATGCCGACCGCTACCGTTTCGCCGTCATATGCGACACCCGTCACTTTTCCGAAAACGGTTTTTTGAACTTCGACCGTAGCCCCCGCGGCGTCAACCGCCGTGACGACCAAAACATAGGCTCCGTCTTCCAGCTGATTGCCGGAAGAGTCTTTGCCGTCCCATTCCAATTCGTGACGGCCGGCGGTGGGTTCGACACCCGTAAAAGTCTTAACGAAGTTACCTTTTGAATCTTTGATTGAAACGACGCAGGATGCCGCGTCCGATCCAAGAATGTAGGAAAACTTCGCATGACCGTCTTGTAACGGCAGATAATCGCTCAGCGCCTGAACGGTCTGATCCATATAGCTGATTGCTTGAGTGGCCATGGCATTGACGTTTTGAGCCACCATCGTTTCCAAATATTCGTTGGATTGAATGCTCTGTTCGACTTGCGCGTATTGAACCAACTGGTTGGTGTATTCGCTGGTGTCCATCGGATCCAAAGGATCCTGATATTTCAGCTGTTGGGTCAACAGATAAAGAAAAGCTTCCATATCATCGAAAAGCTGCGTTTTCGAGCTGGCGGAATCTTTTCCCGAAGCTTGCGCATTTGTTAAAACGTCTAATCCGCTGATTGTATTTGTCATGACGTTTTCCTCCTTATACTCTGATATTCAAAGCCGAACGCCCCGAATGATCAGTGGCTGAAATCGGTTGCAAATAGTTTTCTTCTTCATCGTCGTTTGCCGCGATATTGTCGGTATGATGCGGTTTCGGTTGTTTTTGTTCGTCATCATAGCGTTCGCCGCGGTAATTGAAGCTGAAGGATTCGTCGTTCATGTTAAATCCGCCGTCGGCCAAAGCCTGCTTCAGTCCTTGTAAATCCGAACGCAACAGATCAAGCGTTTCCGTTCGGGCGGTGGACAGGACGGCTTTCATATTTCCTTCTTTGTCGATTTCCAGATGAACTTTGATCGTTCCCAGATCTTTGTGCTTTAAAACGACGTCAATTTTATCCAATCCGGCTTTGACGGCCTTTTTGATGTTGATTTTGATTTGATCGGCCAATTCGTTTACCGGAATGTGTTTCGGTAAAGCGGTTGTTCCCGAAACGGCTTTGCCTTTCAATTCCTGTCCCGCGGGGATGAAAGCCTGTCCCGTCGGTGTGTTTGTCGCGCTTGTGTTGACGGCGCCGCTTGAGGAGACCGTTCCGGCGGAGGTTTGAGTCGTGTCGGAAAAGCTTTTTTGTTCGACGGGCAGGGGGATCATGTTGTTTGTTAAGTTCTGGGCAGGTTGCCGTTCCGTTTGAGGCTTGACGGAATCGTCGGAAGCCGTTTGCGTTTCAACGGGACGAACGGGGATCCGTTCGTCTTGCGGTAAGTCGAAATGCGATGTTTCGAAAAGAGGAGTTTCCGCATTTTTTTCTGAGGCGGTTTTTCTTTCCGTTGTGTTTTTATCATCCGACAAACGAACCGGTCCGAATACGGTTGCGGTTGGTTTGCCGGTTTGGACGGTGATCGCGATTTTTGTATTTGTCGGCAGTGCTGCGGCCAGCTGATCGGCTTGACGGCGCGATTCGGATTTTAAAGCGGGAGCTGAAGTTTCCGTTTCAACGGAAAAATCCGTTGAAATGTCGGCCGGCCGAACAGTTGAGGTGCGTTCTTTTAAAACATGACTTTCTCGAACGGGAAGTTTTTCGGTCGTTTTTTCAGTCGAAACGGAAACGGGCAAATCCTGCCGCGTGTTGTTTTCTTTAAACGGGACAAAATCGTTTTCCGAATTTTGAACGTTCAATCGTTCAACGGGGGAAAAGTCTTTTGCTTCAAGATCGACGGGCAAAGAAAGCGTTTCTTCGTTTTGTAAGAAAGAAACATTTTGTTTTTCGGCGGGTTCGTTTTTTTGTGCCTGCGGTGTCGGTGTTTTTTTTGTCGGAACGTCCGTTGCTTCGTTGTTTTTCGCAATTTGCGGCGTTTCCGTTTGTTCCGTCGGCAACAACGGTTGTTCCTGTTCTTTCGTAACAGGTGAAGCATCTTCAACCGTTTGAGGTTGAATGTTTGTTTCCTGAACAGCGGTTGGCTGTAACGCAATGCCGACCAAAATGTCCGCCGCCGTCAATTCGTCCGAAAAAACGGGGATGCCCCGTTCGGGTTCAGTTTGATTCGAAACGTCCGTTGCGGGCGTAAACGAAGGATTGTCGACCGTTTGTAAGCCGTTTTCCTCATAATCAATCATTTTCGTTTCTTGTGTCGCGGCGATATTTTCCCTGTTCGGAATCTTTTGCCTATTTTGAACGGTTTCAGGTGCCGTCGTTGTTTTTTCTTCTGCTTTTTGTAATTTTTCGCTGGCTCGCGTACGTTTGATATGCAGTTTGACAACCTTTACGTTTTCGCCGTATTTTTCGTTTGTCTTAAAGCTTTTTAAAGAAGAAGAAGCGTCTGCGCGTGCGCTCATCGTATTAAAGAATGTTTCGGCGCTTTTTTCCGTTTTACCGGATCTGACCTGCTCCAGTACTTCTAAAAATGCTTCGCCGGTTCTTAAAGAATCCTGCGCTTGAACAGCTTGCGCACGGATATCAACGGCAGACGCTTCTACATCCGAAACGTTTGGCGTTGTACTCATCAGCAAATTAAAAACCGATATGTCCATGGCAGTGTTTCCTGAAAAAAACAAACTTGCATATGGTAATGCAAACGCTGTGCCAAATTTTTAAGGACGGTTTTTTCTTTGAGATGAGCTCATAAAAAAAAGCCCTCCGCAGGGGAGGGCTTTTGAAAAAATAACCGACGAATTAACGTGAATAGAATTCGACGACCAAATTCGGTTCCATCTGTACAGGATACGGAACATCAGCCAACTTGGGAACATGCAAGAAAACGCCCTTACCGGCTTTGTGATCAACGTCCATGTATTCGGGAACGTCACGTTCGGTGGAGGCTTCGGCTTCCAGAACGATTGCCAACTGACGGGATTTTTCACGAATGGAAATTTCGTCGCCTTCTTTAACCTGATAGGACGGAATATTTACGCGCTTGCCGTTAACCAGAATATGACCGTGGTTCACGAACTGACGGGCGGCGAAAACGCTCGGAACGAACTTCATGCGATAAACGATGGCGTCCAAACGAGATTCCAATAATCCAATCAAGTGTTCGGATGTGTCACCTGTACGGCGAATGGCTTCTGCATAGTATTTCCGCAATTGCTTTTCGGAAACGTTGCCGTAATATCCTTTTAATTTCTGCTTTGCCAACAACTGGGTGCCGTAGTCTGTCGGCTTTCCTTTGTGCTGACCGTGTTGGCCGGGGCCGTATTCACGACGGTTGACGGGGCTTTTGGCTCTTCCCCACAAATTAACGCCCAAACGGCGATTGATTTTGAATTTCGCAGCTAAACGCTTTGACATGGTAATATTTCTCCACATGATTTATTGTTGTTGTCCCGATAGTCCGTTGCCGATATTTCAGGCACGGCGGGGCGGCAAGCCGTCCGCATTCTCGGAAATAGGGGTGCAGTTTGGCAAAAAACGGCCTGTTTGTCAATCCGTTATTGTGTAAAAGACGTTATTTTCGATCGGGATTTTTGATCGTTTCGTTTTTGTCCGACAACATCTTGGTCAAAGCGGGGATATCTCCGCCGTTTTGTTGTAATACCGCCGTGTATTCGTTACGGTAGCTCATCAGCATGCTGACGCCTTCAACAACCAGGTCCGCCAGTTTCAGTTCGTCTTTTTTATCGACGATGCGCCAAATGATTTCAATGTCGTTTTCGGAATCGGGAATGTCGATTTTTGAAGTGACATAGAAATCGCCTTTTTCGCTTTTCCTGCCGCCTTCGAATTTGATCGTTTCGCCGGCGTAAGCGTTAAAACGGGAAGTCCACGTATAAATGATATTGTTGACCAAAGCGTCCGTATAGGCGGCAATTTGTTCGGGGGTGGCGGATCTGGCGTAACGCCCCAATGTAAAACGGGCTGAAGATTTCACATTTACCGCTTCGGTGAATATTTTATGAAAAGCTTTTTGTTTTTGATTCAACGGTACTTTCGCTTTAACAACATCGCGCATGATATCGTCCGCCAATTTTCGAGCAAAGGTTTCCGCTGCGGTTGTTTCCGCCGCCAAAGACGGAAGGGCAAAACTTATTAGGCACAAAGCCGTTATCATCAATTTTTTCATAAAATCCTCTTATTCGTCAAATTCGTCATCCAAAGAAAATTCGTAAGCTGCCGCCGTATCTTTTTTTGTGGTTATCCCCTTAGCGTCTTCGATTTGTTTTTTGCGGAATTGGCGGTATGCGGATCGCATATAAGCGTAAAAGTCCAAAGACGTTTTACGTCCGTCATCCATTAAATCAATGGCGCTTTCATATGCGGTAACGCCTTCGGCGATCTGTATGCCCAAGACTGTATGTTTGACATCGTCCGTATTGTTGCGATCAATCACGTAAGTGAACGGATCCAGATAATAACTGCCGACAAAACCGGTAAAATCCCGTACGCTTGACGGTCCTAACAGCGGCAATACCAGATAGGGGCCGGATGGTATCCCCCAAACGGCTAAAGTGTTTGCTAAACCTTGAAAATTAGGAGCGATGCCCATTCTGTCGGCGACATCGAATACTCCCATGAAGCCAAGAGTGGAGTTGATTATAAAACGGGACAAATCCTTACCCGCGTTTTTAAAATTCAGTTGCAGTACGTCATTTACAACGGTCAACGGTGTTTTCAGGTTGGCCAGAAACGTAACGACTTTTTTGCGAAATCCGCGGGTGGTTACGGCACGATACCCGTTCATTAACGGGCGCAAAGCGTATTTGTCCGCCGCCATGTTGAAAGCATGAATTTTCCTGTTCATCGGTTCCAACGGATCGTTTATTTCCTGATAAACAGCTAAAGCGTCGGGGGCTTTGGGGGCTGTTGCGCACCCCGCCGTCAGAAAAAGCAGGAAGGAAAGCAGAATCAATGTCGTTTTTTTCTTCATATCCGCAGATTAACGCCGAGAAAAACGGCAGACAAGTTTTTTTAACAACCGATGCCGTTTTTTACCTTTTTTAAAAAGTATTGCCTTAGTTTGAAGCAAAGTAAATCAGGACGGAGAATGTAATGCCTGACAATGTGCAAAACGAAAAAGACATTTCCGCCGGACGTCTGGTCGATACGCTGTTCGGATTACAGGAAGAACCCGACAGAGGGGCGCGTCATCAGGCGGTGGTCGAAGAAGAGCTGCCGCATTATCTGTTTGACGGACAGGCAGATGATTTTCAGTCGATTCTTCCCTTAATTCATGTGCCGCATTATCGGCCGAAAGTGATTAATCAAGATGACGTGGTCGATTTGGTTCCTTATTTGGACGAACTGGCTTTGTTTGAACGTCAGTGGGGGTTTGTCAAAAAAACGGGCAGTCGGGAAAGTTGGTGTCATTGGGTCGCCGGAGAAGCTGTTCCCGTTTTGGAAAAACTGATTCGTTTATCTCGAAAATATCAGCTGCTGCAGCCTCGATCTCTGTATGCGTATTTTTTCTGTGCCGCGGAAAATGATACTTTGTTCCTTTATAACGAAAATCAAAGAGATGTTTTTTTAACGATAGACATGCCCCGTTTAAAAAACGGCGTGTGTGCGGCGGATAAAATCGCACGAAAAGATTCCGGCGCTTTTGATACGGTTGCCGCCGTCGCTGTCAATATGGGGCGGAATGCGACGGAAATGGCCAGACGTTGGTTGTCGGCGGGAAAAGATGTCGATTATCGTTACTTACACGGTTTTGCTTTGGAAATGCTGAATGCCATGACGCAGTATACGGCGGCCGTAATCGCGAAGGAAGAATGTTGCGTGGGAAATGTCTACGGATTGGGGGCGGCAAAACAGGGCGCTGCAAAAGTGCAGTCCGCCCTGATTAAAATGCTTGACGCGTCTTTGATTGATATAGCGTTCAGCCGTAATTATTTAATGATGCCTGAATATTCTTCGCTGGCTTTGGTCCTTCCGCGTTAAATCAGCTTGCTTTTGATTGTTGTTCGTTCAAAGCGACTTCCGCTTTGATTGTCGGCAGAATGTCTTCGATACGGTCGACATATGTCAAAAGACGCGCGTGTTCGGGGCGGATGTAGCCGGCTTCAACCAACATATCGATCATTTTTCTTAAAGGTTCCCAAAAGCCGTCGACATTGTACATGATGATCGGTTTTGCAAGTTCGCCCAATTGTTTTAAAGTCATGACTTCGAATATTTCATCCAACGTGCCGATGCCTCCGGGTAATACGCAGAAAGCGTCCGAAGCTTCCAGCATCGCATCTTTGCGGGTATGCAAAGAAGGTAATACTTTTAATTCGCTGAGTTCGAAAAGTTGTTCTTCTCTGTCTTGCAATAACGTGTTGATGATTCCGACAACGGTTCCGCCGGATTCCAAAGCGCCTTTTGCCACGGCCCCCATCATGCCGACATGTCCGGCGCCGTAAATC
>JAZNBT010000023.1:0-4591 GCA_045587165.1 Alphaproteobacteria bacterium
AAGTAGTGACTTTTCCTACGGCATGTAAGTTTGATTATGATTATATGCAATGGCATTTTCCTCATGAAGATTCTGTTGATGTGGCTTTATACGCTTCACAATGGGTTGCTGATATATGTAAAGCGAAAGCATTAAATAAAAATTTGCATAAAATAAAAGTTTTTCCATCAGGTGTTGAGCTGCCTGATGTATATAATATTGATAAAGTATTTAATAGGTGTGTTGTTTTCTTTAAGAACGTTTTGGTGAATTATGATTTGTTGAAAATATTAGATGAATTGAATATTGGATATAGTATCATAAAGTATGGGGAGTATAGTTTTGATGTGTGGCAAAATTTACTTAAAACGTGTGATTTTGTTATATATTATCAGATCAGTACAGAGACTCAAGGATTAGCTTTGGCTGAAGCATGGTCACACAATCTTCCGACTTTGGTAAAAAAGCTTTCACAAAGTGAGCAAGGAAGTTCTGCTCCTTATTTATGCGAACAAAATGGGAAATATTTTACGTGTTTAAATGAATTAAAAACAATTCTTCTGGAGTATAAAAAGAATCCTGATAAGTTTAGATCTTCTTTTTCTCCTCGTCAATATGTGATTGAAAATATGTCTGATAATAAAAGCGTAGAAATACTGTTTCAAATATTGAATGATATTAAATAAGTGTGTTTAATGTTTGATTTTTTTTTTGATTTAAAGATCTTTTTTTATTTTATTTATAATATATTTTTATAAATCGATTCGATAAATATGTAGTCTTTTTTTTATCATATGAAATATTGGTTTATGTCCGCTTGATTGGCTGGGCTCTGGTTGTTGCCGCTGATGCGGCTAATATGAAAAGAGATGTTGCTTGAACTGCTTGAACGGAAAAAGGGAGGCTGATAAAATCGAGTAATTTTTGTATAAACGTTTTCGTCGTTGATGGATTTAGACGTTTTTGTACAGATTTGATTTAAAAATTTCAGCCCCTTTTTACGATTACATATTTGTTGCCTTTTTTGATTGAAAAGTCTTTCGGGCAAAATAAAACCCCTTCAAAAAGGCTTTGTTTTCAAGGGGTTGTATGGTGGGCGCTACAGGGTTCGAACCTGTGACCCCTACCGTGTGAAGGTAATGCTCTACCGCTGAGCTAAGCGCCCGATAAAAGGATCGTTGCTTTTATAAGCTTTTGTTGCTTTTACGTCAAGCGCTGTTTATTTTAAAAACGTCGTCACTTTGAAAAAAGAAAAAAATGTTTTTCTCTATTCGAAAAGCGGGGGAGCATTTATGTCGAAACGCTATGATTTAATCGTTATCGGAGCAGGTGCGTCGGGCTTGACCGCCGCGGCCTTTGCCGCCGGACATGGGAAGTCGGTGTTGGTGATCGACAGAAATAAACAGTCCGCGCAAAAAGTTTTTATTTCCGGCGGCGGTAAGTGTAATTTTTCCAACAGGTTCGTTTCAGCCGGACATTATGTTTCTTCCAATCCTCATTTTTGCAAATCGGCTCTGGCGGGCTTGTCTTTTCAAGATGTCATAAACGATTTTGATCGGGCCGGAATTAAGTGGGAAGAACGTGAAGACGGAAAACTTTTCGCTTTTTCGGGGGCCGAGATTCGTCAGTTTTTATTAAGTAGGGCGCAACGGGCAGGAGCCGTTTTTTTATTCGGCGTGCCGGAGTTTGTTTTACAAAAAAATGATGTCTTCTGTTTGGAGTGTCCTGCGGGAACTTTTTTATCGCAAAATGTCTTGATAGCTTCCGGCGGGATATCGTATCCGTCTGTCGGGGCAACGGATATCGGCTATCGTTTGGCTGAACAATTCGGTTTGAAGGTGATACGGCCGGAGCCTGCTTTGGTTTCGTTGAATTTCGCGCAAAAAATGTCGCCGGATTTTTCAGGATTGGACGGGATCAGTCTTTTGACGCAGGTAAAAACGGGAAAGAAAAAAATACGGGGGGATTTGTTGTTTGCGCATTCCGCAATCAGCGGGCCGGCCGTATTACAGGCTTCGCTTTATCATGAAAAAGGACGGGAAATCGAAATAGATTTTTTGCCGCAAACCGATTTGATCGCTGTTTTGAAAGATCGTCGTTCCGCTTTGGAAAAAAAGAGAATTACAGCAGTTCTAAATGATTATTTGCCGTTTCGCTTGGCTGAAAGGTTTGCGGCATTGTTGCCGGTCGGGGACAGAAATCTGCCGTTATCCGCATTGTCTGATAAATGTTTTTCTTTGCTGAACGGGAATATAAAACACTGTCGTTTCGTTCCGCCGCATACAGGCGGTTGGGCAAAGGCTGAAGTGACCAGAGGTGGTGTGGATGTCAACGCGTTATCTTCTGCGACGATGGAATGCCGATCTGTGCCGGGATTATATTTTGCCGGCGAAGTTGTCGACGTTACCGGCGAACTTGGCGGATTCAACCTGCATTGGGCATGGGCGTCAGGAACTGCGGCTGGTAAGGCTGTCGCTGAAAAAACAACGGGTTAGTCGATGAACTTTGCGTTTTTGTTTTCTTGAGTGACGGCTCGGGAAGACAGAGAATAACTTTTGACATAAAAATCCAACGGATTTTTTAAACGTTCATCCCGATTAGGATAACCGCGCGGTTTGAACCCCGCCTCGAATAGAGCGCGCCAACGCTTTACGATAGGAAATTCTTCTTCCGGCATATGTTCAATCGTGTCAAATTCCGCCAACCATAAACTGTCGCTGATACGGTGAACGAAACGGATGTTGACTTCTGCAGTCAACCCTTCAGCCATTCTAGCCATATTGACTTCTTTTTCTGTCCGGAATTCGCTGAAAGCTTCTTGGCCGGAAAACCATCTTAATAAGCTGTTTTCTTCGTTCCAACGTACTTGCATTTCGTCAATATCCGCTACGATCGTATGACGCAAGAGGATATATTGCTTGATATGTTCTTCCATTAACAGCATGGTGGCAGGCCACAGAACGACCTGAGTTGAAACCGGTTCCAATTTATAAAAACGTTTGTCAATCGACAATAACAACGGGTCCGATCGCAACATCGGAGCCAACATATAAATAATAAAAGTCAGGATAATCGTGCCGCATAACAACGCAGCCGATACTAACGTCATAATGCGGGATGTTTTCAAGTAACGACGTTCCGGCATGGCTCTGACATGAACCTTTTCCGGATATGCCCCCAGTTTGTCATTGGAGTTTTCATCTACTTTGGAAAAAAGAAACTTAAAAATACTCATTGATTGTTCCTGATTTTTGCTTTTTTCTAAAATACGCCCTTTACTTTAAAAGGAGATTAAAATATTTTCTCATTCAGAATTTGTTTATACCATACTTCAAAACAATGCCGAAATTAAAATATATTAAACAAAATGTTTTTCTGATTTTATCAATCCTGACAATCGGTTTTCCTTTTGTCGGGTATAAAATTTTGGGCGGCATAGTGATCAACCGCTTGTATGACGGATCTTTGTTGGCGGAAATCGGCGCAATTCTTTTTATTGTTTGGGGGTTGATCGATTTGTTGTTGAATGCGATCAGTCTGCATGCCGTCAGCTGTCGGGGAAACCTGCATTATCCGGTTTGTTTGTTGTCGATTGTTTCTAAAAAACATTCGGTTTTGTCAAAGTGGCGCGATTCCGGTGAAGCGTTGGATATTATGCTGTCATTTATGATCGTCGCTTTTGTTGTCGGGCAAAATTTGTTTCCGTTAATGGACGGTTCTCAGGTGAAATTGTGGAATATTTGTACGGTTGTCAACGTTTTGGGGGCCGGTATCGCACGGTTGGGGGCTTCGATTTTTATCGTCGGCTGATTACTTTAAATAACCGCATGCTTTAAAAGAAACGTGTCCGTTTTTAGATATGATCAAATGATCGATTAAACCGATGTCCAAAGTTTCCAACGTATTTAAAACGGCTTTGGTCATAACGATATCGTTTTTGGACGGACGCAGATCGCCGGCCGGATGATTGTGAACCATAACAATTGATGACGCGCCCAATTCCAAAGCTCTGCGAGCGATTTCACGCGGGTATACGGGGGTTTGACTGACAGAACCTTTTTGAACGATTTCGTCTTTGATCAACCGGCTGCGAGAATCTAAAAAAATAATTCGCAGACATTCTGTTTTTTTCTGTCCCATATCAATTTTGCAATATTTGATCAGCGAGTCCCAATCTTTGATAATCGGAGCGGATGAAATACGGTTTTTTGCCAGACGAACGGCACTGCCGCGTACCGCGACGATCAAAGCGGCCGTATTGTCTTTGATTCCTTTAATGTGTTTCAGTTCCTCGGCGGATGCTTCCATAACATCGGCAAACGATCCGAATTTTTGGATCATTTCTTTTGCTAAAGGTTTGACGTCTCTTCTGGGAATGGCAAAAGTCAGCAAAAGTTCCAACAGTTCGTAATCCTGCAACGTATCGGGGCCGAATGTTAAAGCTTTGCTGCGTAAACGGTCGCGGTGGCCTAAGTAATGAGGTTCGCGGTCTTCATCCTTGACGATAATATCCAACAGCTGTGGTGCATCGGAATTTTTCGGCATGTTATTTTTCCTGATACGGCGGACGATCCAATCCTTTCGGCGAAGCGGTGAAGATTTCATATCCCGA
>JAZNBT010000024.1:0-6049 GCA_045587165.1 Alphaproteobacteria bacterium
GACGGTTTTGCTTGGGTTAATCCGTACACGCCGTCCGAAGATCCTACGCCGACGGAAGCTACGGCATTGAAACTGGCGCAACAGGATCCGTTTCCCAATGTCGTTTATTTAGGGCGGCCGTGTCAGTATGTTTTTTCGCGCGAATGTTATCCGTATTATTGGACAAACGGTCGTTTTGCCCCGAAAGTTATCGCTTCCGTTGAGAATGCCGTATATAAACTGATGAAACAATATCAGGCGACTTCAATTGATCTGGTCGGTTATTCCGGCGGCGGTGCCGTCGCTTTGCTGGTCGCCGTACGGATGCCCGCCGTATCAAAAGTGATGACCGTCGCCGGTGTCTTGGATCATAAGGCGTGGACGTCATTTCATAAAGATTCGCCGTTGAAGGGATCTTTAAATCCGGCAAACTATAAAAAAGAACTGAAGAAAATCAGGCAAATTCACTATTCGGGCGGGGCGGATAAAATTGTTCCGTCGTCTTTGACCGAAAATTTTGTTTATTCTTTGGGAACGGACCATTCTGCCGAAATTATCATTGTACCGAACGCTTCGCATGATAAAGGGTGGGCAGAATTGTGGTCCAGATTGGTTAATTAGCTTTATATAAACGACAAATTACGTAATTGGCCAAAGTCAATCCGAATATTCCCGTAATCGTCGGCAAACTGCCCATAACGACGCGATCGCGTCCCAATCCGGGCGTTTGTTCGCTTTGATCGCCGTATTGCGGTTTCGGCGTGTTTTCCATTGATTCGGATGAATAAACACACGGAAAATCCAAGGGAATTCCTCGGCGCCGCAAACGTTTGCGCAACATATACGCCAAACGGCAATGAGTAACTTTGGACATTTTATCAACGGCGATAAAGCGCGGATCAGTTCTTAATGCCGCTCCCATGGATGAAATGAACGGAATGTCGTTTTCGTATAAATGGGCGATCAATGACGTTTTCGGATTTAACGAATCAATCGCGTCAATGACAAAGTCGGGCTTTTCCGAAAACAGCTCCGGAATGGAATCCGTGTTGATGAATTTTTGATAAAGCTCGATTTGACAATCGGGATTAATATCCGCAACGCGTTTTCGGGCGACGTCCGTTTTTGCCTTTCCGACAGTGGAATGCAGCGCAAACAGCTGGCGGTTGATATTGCTGACGCTGACCGTGTCGCTGTCGATCAGGCACAATCGTCCGATACCCGCGCGTGCCAAAGCTTCGACGGCATAACTTCCGACGGCTCCCAGACCGGCGACGACGACGAAAGAGCTTTTTAATCGTTGCAAGCCTTCATCACCGACAAGAAGGCGCAGACGTGTAAATTGATCGTTCATAGCTGTTTTAGTCCCGATAAAAATTTTTCGGCATTTTGTTTTAAAACTCGTTGAAAAGATAAGGCATCCGTCTTTTTTATGGCGGCGATTTCCGGAATAATCAAGCACAGATTTTCGGGAAGATTACGTTTTTCGTTCGGATTCGTACAAAACCGATCGGGCGGACGCATGTCGGGAGCGTCTGTTTCGATTAAAATTCTGTCCGAGGGAAGTTCTGAAATCAAATTCCGTATTTTTTCTTTTTTATCGAACAAGACCGTTCCCGAAAATGAAAAATAAGCGTTGTACTTTAAAAGAAAGTCCGTTTGCTGTTTCGTACCCGAAAAACCGTGAAATAAAAGGGATGGCGGCAACTTTTCCGTTTGCCTGATAATGCGGGCGAGGGGATCGAACGATTTGACGCAATGTATGACGCAAGGGCGATTTAATCGGGCGGCAATATTTAATTGATCCTGAAATACCGTTTCCTGATTGTTTCCGCCGCGTAATCCGTCCAAACCCGTTTCGCCCACGCCTGTCAAAGGATAACGTTCCAATAAATCAATAAAAAACTGCGGATCATATTCATCGGAAAACCACGGATGCGTTCCGATAAAAGGAATTATCCGGTTATGTTTCTGCGCCAGATCGATAACGTTTTGAAAATCCTGCGGACGTGTCGCCGCACAAAAAAAAGACTTAACTCCTTTCTTTTCCGCCTGCTTGATTAAGTTGTCGCAGTCATCGTCAAAACGTTCGTCTTGCAAATGAATATGGGCGTCAATCATAAAGCTATCCTTAAAAACAGCTGTTCAAAAACAACTGTTATTTTAAAATAGGAACAGGTAAAAAGAAAAGGAAAACTCATGCGGCGGATCGTTTTAATACTTTCGGTTTTGTTTGCTTTTCCGGCGTCGGCTCAAGACCGACCGCCTAAATGCTGGGAACCGTATGAGTTTGTGCAAAGCTACGGTGATTGGTCTTTAAATGAAAGTATTTGGACAATGCCGTTCGTTTGTGCTTCGGGCTTGGAAGCTTCGGTTAATGTCGCAGAGCAAAACGTTATGAATTTAGGGTATGCCGAATATTATATTCAAGCCCCCGGTATTGAAAACGACGGATTGTTTTTTTATACGAATCCCTGCAGTGCGATGGGACAATTTTGTGAATATGTTTCGTTGCCTCATGAAAATATTCCGACCGTTTATTCTTTGGAAAACTGAGCCTCAAAACGCCATTCCTTGTCCCGTCCCGCAGAAATGCCGATTCTCGGCGTCGCGATAAAAGGCAAAGACAGTCCGGTTTCGCAAACAAAAAATTCATCGGATCGCAACAGGTCGACGGCGTTATTTTCTTTTGTAATGCCTAAAAAACGGCAAAGCTTTCCGGGGCCGTTCAATTTATTGTCAGGAACGTTTTTCATTCGAACCGATCTGATTAATACGGCGGCGGGAAAACCCTCTTCCTGCGTGATGAAATTTAAACAGTGATACATACCGTAAATCAAATAAACGTACGAAAATCCTGCGCGGCCGTACATTATGGCTGTCCGCGTTGTTTTTCCGCGCGCGGCGTGACAGGCAGGATCGTCTTCGCCGACATAGGCTTCCGTTTCGGTAACGGTGGCGATTTGGCCTTTAAAAAAAATGTCTTTGCCCAATAATTCCTGCGCGACGGTAATCGTCGGACGGTTAAAAAAGGAAAGGGGTAATCGCTGCATTGATTTTCAATCCGAAAGTTCTTAATCTGGATATGAAAGTTTATAAAGGATTGAAAAATGTTTCAATACATTGCTTTTTATAAACCGTACGGTTTCCTCAGTCAGTTTACCGCGGAAGGCGGACATGACGGTTTGGCGGGTTTCGATCTGCCGCCCGATGTTTATGCCGCCGGCAGACTGGATCATGACAGCGAAGGTTTGCTGCTGTTAAGCGATGACGGACGCTTTATAAAAAAACTGCTGGATCCCGCCTTTGCCCATCCGCGGACGTATGTGGCGCAGGTCGACGGGGCGATAACGTCGCAAGCTGTGGAAAAATTAAAAAAAGGCGTTACGATCAAAAATTATAAAACAAGGCCGTGTCTGGCAGAAATATTGCCGGCGGAACCGGATTTCCCAGAACGTAATCCTCCTGTTCGTTTCCGTAAAAATATTCCGACATCGTGGATCCGTTTGACATTGACGGAAGGCAAAAACAGGCAGGTGCGCCATATGACGGCCGCGGTCGGTTTTCCTACGTTACGGTTGATACGCGTGTCGATCGGAAAACTGATGTTGGACGAATTAAGTCCGGGACAATGGAAAAGTGTTCGAAAAAATGATATCTTTTAACTGTCTGTTTTTTTATAAGGGATTTTTTCGATGACGGAACATTTGAAAAAAAATAAATTTTTCATCAGCTTAAACGCAAAAATTTTTCTGTTTTTGTTTTTAAGCATTGCCGTTATTTGTTCATTGTTTTTATCTACATTCGTTCTCAGCTATGTTCAGCGTTTAAATCGGGAATCCGTCCTCAGCCGGAAAAAGGCGGAAGCCATATATGAACTGTATAATGAAAATATGATTTTGCGTCAGGCTCTTGCCGAAATGTACGAAGAGGTCGATGTCCCCGAAACGGATACGGTTACGAAATTATGGAACGAGCAAAACAAAGATGCTTATTTAAAGCCGTTGGATCAGCGTTCTTTAGCTTTTCGACAAGAGTTTTTTCAGGATATGAAAGGGGCGAAAGATCGCGATAAAAAAGTTAAAGAACTGGGGTATTTGATTTTAATAGGATCTGCGCTGGTCTTTTTTATTTTGACGTTGTTGTGGCTGATTGTGCGACGTTGGATATTAATGCCTGTCGAAAATTTGTTGGAAGCCACTCAACGTATTTCTTCGGGTGATTTTGATGTTCGCGTGCCTGTTCGATCTCTGGCTTCAAGGCAGGATGAATTGGATTTGTTGGCGCTTAATTTTAATCAAATGGCGGTAAATATTGAAAAATCAATTAAAGATATTGAAGAAAACAAAGAGTTTTTACAAAATCTGATTGATTCCATCCCTGACGGAATCCGTGTTTTGGATGAAAATTACAATATTATTTTGACCAATCGGTCATATGAACAGATGAATAATTTCTTTTCCGCTTCATCCGAAAAAAAATGTTTTGAAATATGCGGTTACAATGAACCGTGCAACAGTTCTCAAAATCCGTGTCCTTTGATGTTTTTAAAGGATAATCCGGATAAGCCCGTCAATGTTATTCAACGTTATACGGATAATGAAGGGCGTGAACGTTTTATGGAAGTATCCGCCGCGGCAACGCATCATCAAACGGAAAAAGGTCTGGAGCTGTGGGTTATCGAATTGCTGCGTCCGTTGGATAAAGCTATTTTATTTTCACATCAGCAAAAATTATCGGCGATCGGTATGTTGGCCAGCTCTGTTGCGCATGAAATGCGCAATCCTTTGGGGTCTGTTCGGTTGATTTTGGAAAATATGTTGGACAAGTTGGAAAAAAAGCCAATGAATATCGATGATATGAAGCGATATTTGGGGTTGGTCAACGAGCAAATCGCTTTTTGTATTAATGTGACTTCCAGATTATTGAAAATGTCCAGAAAATCGAATAAGGATTTTGAGCCGATAGATTTAAACGAAGTGATTTCCGAAACGGTTTCCCTGTTGGAATATGAAGCTAAAAAAACGGGCATTGATGTTCAAATAAAAGAGTTTGATAAGCCCGCCATGATTTTAGCCGCTGATGCGGAAATACGCATGATGACGGTTAATTTAATGCAAAACGCTTTTCATGCCATGCCGGGCGGCGGGAAAATGATCGTACATATTTTTGAAAAAGACAATCGGATAAATATCGATTTTTCCGATACCGGAACAGGGATTCCCACAGAAGATCTGTCACGTATATTTGAACCGTTCTTTTCAAAAAGAGGGGAAAATTTAACAGGAGAAGGAACAGGCTTAGGTCTGCCGATCGTAAAAACAATTATTGAAAATTGCGGCGGAACGATCGATGTCGAAAGTATTGTCGGGCAGGGGACGACGTTCCATTTAACCTTTAAACATGCCGAAGAATAGTGTCGACGGCATTCTTCGTATCAAAGGTCATCAATAAAACGTTTCAGCATTTCCAACAATACGGCAGACGGTTTTTCTCCGCGCTTTTCCTGACTGTTCAAGACGTATCCGAAATATCCTAAGGCCAAATAATCAATTGCGGTTTGATTGATTATATTGCCGTTTTTATCGTTATAATGAACAATAATCCGCCGAGCCAAACCGCGATGGATTTTATAATAAGGGAAAAATTCGTTTGTTCGCGGCATAAAGCCCGCGTTTGCGAAATCAATAACCCCCTGCAAAACACGGGGGCGTTTTTCATCAATAATCAAATTACTGCCGCTCATGTCATTGTGGGCAAATACAAAATCGCAAGATGGAATTTTCGCTGTAAATTTATTTAAATCAATTTTATCGGCGCTGTATTTCAATAATGCGTTCCGGCAGGCGTCTTGATCGAAATCGTCCTTGATAAAACAATTCCAATCTTCGGACATGGGATTTGTATTGTTTTTTTTGATTGTGTGCAACTCTGTTAAAAAATCAGCAATGTCTGCGGCAAGCAAATCTTGTTGAGAAGGTGAAAGATTGTCATAAAGCGTATTGTGATCGGTTTCTCCTCTGCAATGATCGCATATTTTACCTTTGATCATTTTGTGACAGGAAAACGG
>JAZNBT010000025.1:0-9258 GCA_045587165.1 Alphaproteobacteria bacterium
TCTTCCTAAGACCGCTTGGCCTCCGACTTCGAATACCGTCGGTTTTTATAATCCCGCCGATAATTCCATTTGCTTGAATCCCGTTTTTAACGATGCTACGTTGCAGTCTTGTTTGATCCATGAAGGCAAACACTCCGTTCAAAGTTTTGCAATGAATAAAGATGCCGAAGCTTTCTATACATTTTATACCAATACGGTTACTTCCCGTGTGATGGAAGCCGATGCAGTTGCTACGCAGACAAAATTTTCTTATGAAATGGCGGAAAAAGGTGATAAAGCTCCGTGGAAAGCATTAAAATCGTCTCATCGCGGAATTGCGGATACTTTTGAAAATGCTGCGGCAAAATATGGCAAAGACAGCGATTCAACCATGACGGCGACAATGTTGTCGTGGTATCAGGACAAATCGTATGTCGGTCTGTATGATCAGTCCATGTTGGAATATCATGCCGCGATTGTTTCTCAGGTTCCTGCGGATCAATTAAAGCATTGTTTCCAAGGTACGTTGGATTATAACAAGCTTTTGACGAATGTATGCAGCTTAAACGGTCATTCTTATGCCGGTAAAGACGGATCGATTTTACAGACGCCGCAAACGGCGTATCTTTCCCGCGGGGCGTTTGATGTTTCCATGATCATCAACAGCGCCATGTATGAAAAAACGGGTAAAGCTGATTTGTCCGCCTTGAAGATGTATCCTTTGAACAAGGACGGCTCTGTTTCAACAAAGACATATCAACAGGAAAAAATGGCGAAAAATCATTATCAAGTCGCGCAAAAAGTTGCTCTTTCCGCGGCGCAAAACAAACTTCGTCGTTGATTTTTAAGGAATAAAAGCATTGTTATCTTCAAAATTTTTAATCTGTTACGCCGATACGGATGCAGGCGGAGTGGTTTATCATTCCCGTTATATCGATTTGGCCGAGCGGGCGCGTATGGAAATGCTGCATCGTTTAGGGATATTTTGCCGCGATATGGAAAAATCGGAAAAACCCGTCGGTTTCATGGTTCACCGTTTGGAAGTCGATTATAAACGTCCCGCTTTTTTGGAAGACGAATTGGTTGTCGAAACAAAGTTGTTGAAAATGGGGGGAGCCACCTTTGATTTGTTGCAGACGGTCAAACGCGGAGAGGAAGTTTTGGCCGAATTAAAGGTTTTTGTTTTAACCGTTGCGGCGGTCGGAAAACCGACGCGCATTCCTGCCGACATCAGAACAAAATTAAGCGAAATTTCGTAAAGTGTTAATGAATATGCGTTAAGCTCCCTTATAAAACTGGAATTTTATGAGGGAGCTTTTCTTATGCCAGCGGGATCTATGACGGCGGCCGCAACGAATTTATCGATGTTCGGTCTGTTTTTGCAGGCGGATTTTGTTGTAAAAACGGTTATTATCGCCTTAGCTTTGGCTTCGGTATGGACGTGGGCGATTATTTTTGAAAAAGTTATGTTGTTGCGTTCGGCAACCGAAGACGCCAGAAAATTCGAAGCTCAGTTTTGGTCGGGCGGTTCTTTGGACGAAATGTTTGATAAATTGGAAGCAAAGCCGTTTCGTCTAGATCCGATGTCATCGATTTTTGTCGCCGCCATGCGGGAATGGAGAAGGTCTTCCGGTGTTTTGGGGGCGGGCGGCGTACATGGTACCAGCTTGAACCAGCGCATAGACCGTGTCATGCAAATCACGATGGATCGTGAAATGGATCGTATGGAAAAACGAATGACGTTTTTGGCTTCAACCGGAGCGGTTTCTCCGTTTATCGGATTGTTCGGAACGGTCTGGGGAATTATGAACAGTTTTCATAATATAGGCGCCAGTTCGAATACGTCTTTGGCCGTTGTCGCCCCCGGTATCGCCGAAGCTTTGTTTGCGACGGCTTTGGGGTTGGTTGCCGCCATTCCGGCCGTATTGGCGTATAACAAACTGTCCAGCGATATGAATCGTTATGCCAAGACGCTTGAAAACTTCGCCGGAGAGTTCAGCACGATTTTATCGCGTCAAATCGACGACACGACCAGTCGTACGGAACAGCGGAGCGTTTAAAATGGGGGCTTCTGTCAAATTTTCAACAAGAGGCAGACGGCAAAAAGCTTCTTTTGCCGAAATTAACGTTACGCCATTTGTTGACGTTATGTTGGTTCTGTTGGTGATTTTTATGGTGACGGCACCGATGATGACGACCGGCATTTCGCTTGATCTGCCCAAAGGGGACGGTCAGGCCATGGAAGAATCCGATCGTGCCGTCGATATCAGTATCGATGCGCGGTCAAAAATTTATTTGGGCGATGAAACCGTTGAACCTGAAACATTGGTAAAGCGCTTGAAAGCCATGCAAAAAAGCAATCTCGATTTGAAAATCGTTATCAGCGGGGATCGGGCGACCTCTTACGGTCAGGTGATCGAATTGATGAGTCTGCTACGTTTGGCCGGTATTTCCAAAGTCGGATTGAAAACGGGCGATTTGGTCGATACGCAGCCTTTAAACGAAAAAAAAGCGGATAAAAGGAAAAAATAAGGACGGAGCCGGTGGGACTGCGCTTGAGCTTTTTTATGTATTTAAGGCATTATCCGTTTTTGTTTAAAACGGTGCAGGGCGCATTTGACCATTTGCCGATGGTTTTATCAATCACATTACATGTGACCGTTGTTATTTTATTGACGTGCAATTTTGTTTCGGAAAAAAAATCAGAAGTCGTTTCCGTGCCGATGTTTGTCGTTGATCTGTCAAAAATAAAAGTGGCCGAAATGACGAACTTGCCGCCCAAATTGGTAAAGTCCGAACAAAAGAAAACTTCTAAAAGGACAGTTCGCACATCAGCCTACAGCAAAGCGTCATCATCGGGTGCCGTTTCCGCTAAATCGGGGGCGTCGGTACGTGGCGGTAAAACGGGAAAAAAAGGAAAGAAACAGACCGCAGGGGCTGTATTGGAAAATGAATTGAACAGTTTGTTAAAAAGTGTGACGGCTTCTGATAAAAAAAACAAAGAGCTCGTTTCAAATAATTCCATTCAAAGTCGAGAAAACGTAAAAAGTTCGGATGATCCGTTTAAAACCCTGCTGGCTTCCGTCGACGGTATTAAAAGCGGTATGGGGTACGCGGATATGACGTCTGCCGACCTTGATGCCGAAGAAATCGTCACCGAAGGCGTCGAAGGCGGGCAAGGCGGCAGTTATATGCAGGAATTATCCGTATCAGAAAAAGATTTAATCGGTATTAAGCTGCGTGAATGTTGGAATTTGGACCCCGGTGTGCGCGGGGTGCATAATATGCTGATTGAAATTCGTGTTTTCCTAAATCGGGAAGGAACGGTCAAGGATGTTAAAATTCTGAATAAGACCAGATATGACAAGGATACGGCCTATCGATCGGTCGCGGAAAGCGCACGGCGCGCCGTATATATCTGCGATAAAAAAAACGAAGAGTCGCCGTTTAAGATTTTTCCCAAAAATTATGAACAGTCTTACGATACATGGAAAACTCTTCTTTTAAGGTTTAACCCGTTTGACGGCGGAGTAATGTAATATGAAAAAAATATTCTTTATCGCTTTGTTTTTGTTGATGCCGTTTTCGGTCAAAGCCGAATTAAGCATTGATATTACGGGCGCTCATTCCGAACCGATGGCCATGGGGCTTCCGGTTTTTTCCGCAAGCGGAGCGCAGGCAAAGAAAATCGCCGAAAAAATCACTCGGGTCATAGAAGGCGATTTGGAAAGTTCCGGATTATTCAGAATATTGGATGATCTGGCTTATCTGCAAACGTTTAAAGGAATTGAAGACGCTCCCGTTTTCGTTGATTGGCAGGCGATTAAAGCCGAAGCGCTGATCCAAGGACATATTGATTATTTAAGCGATAAGCAGATTCGCGTTTCCGTGCGCTTGTGGGATGTTTATGCCGCGCAGGAATTGTATTCAGCAACGCTTGAAATTGATAATAAAGGTTGGCGGCGTGCCTCTCATATGATAGCCGACGCCGTTTATAAACGCATCACGGGCGAAGAAGGTTATTTCGATACCCGCATTGTATATATTGCCGAAACGGGATCGCCGTTAAACCGGATTAAACGTTTGGCGATTATGGATCAGGACGGCGAAAATCATCAATTTTTGACCGACGGTCAGAATTTGGTTTTAACGCCGCGCTTTTCGCCGAATATGCAACAGATTACGTATTTATCTTATTATAAAGACACTCCTCGCGTGTATCTGTTTGATATTGAAACGGGTAAGCAGCAGGTTGTCGGGGATTTCCCAGGAATGACTTTTGCGCCGCGCTTTTCACCGGACGGACATAAATTAATCATGTCCATGGCTGAAAACGGCAATACGGATATTTTTGAAATGAATCTGGACACCCGTGTCGTGCGGCAATTGACACGATCCGCAGCTATCGAAACGTCGCCCAGTTATTCTCCGGACGGTAAGAGGATTGTTTATAACTCCGATCGCAGCGGGGCGCAGCAGCTGTATGTTATGGATTCAAACGGTAAAAACGTTAAACGTATCAGTTTCGGAAAGGGACGTTACGCTACACCGGTTTGGTCGCCGCGCGGAGATTATATAGCTTTTACGAAAATGTTGGGCGGCAAGTTTTATATAGGCGTGATGTTTCCTGACGGAAAGGGCGAACGTTTGGTCGCGGAAGGTTATTTGGTCGAAGCGCCGACATGGTCGCCCAACGGTCGTATTTTAATGTATTTCCGACAGGAACCGCCTCATCCGCGTACGGGGGTTCCGGGGGCGACGAAGATTTATGCCGTTGATATTACGGGATATAACGAACGTCGTTTGATTACTCCGGTCGATGCGTCGGATCCCGCTTGGTCGCCTTTGTTATTTAACCGTTAGAAATATGAAATAAGGGTTGCGTAACAGGCAGAATTTATTTAAATTCAACATTCAGGATTGGTTATCTTTGTTTTAGGAGTATTTTTATGAAAAAACAATTGTTCGCCGCTTTGGTCGCTGTTGCTTTGGTTTCGGGCTGTGCTTCCACCACCACGGATACGGTTGAAGAAGATGTCGCCGTTTCCATTACATATGAAACAGACGGTCAGGACGAAGCGTTTGTTCAAAACGCAAAGGATCGCGTGTTCTTTGGTTTTGATAAATCCAAACTGTCCGCAGATTCCATCGCGGTTTTGAAAACTCAGGCCGAATGGCTGAAGGCTAACCCTGAAAAGAAAGTCGTTGTCGAAGGTCATACCGACGATCGCGGTACACGTGATTACAACTTGGCTTTGGGTGAACGCCGCGCCGTTGCCGTTAAGAATTACCTGATTTCCCGCGGCGTCGACGCTGATCGCATTCGCGTCATTTCTTATGGTAAGGAACGTCCGGCCGTCGTCGGCGCGAACGAAGCCGCTTGGTCGCAGAATCGCCGTGCGGTTACGGTTGTTAGAGACTAATTATCATCTTATCTGACAATAAAAAGCACCCTACAATCTAGGGTGCTTTTTTTATTGAACAGTTTAAGGAGATATCAGATGAAAAAAACGGTTTTAGGGGCTTTGGGCGCTTTGTTAATGCTTTCGGCATGTGCTTCCGACGCGACGAAGTGCGAAGCTTTCAAAGAAGTTTTTAAACAAAACGAGGTTTGGTTTGCAACAAACGAAGCCGAATTAACTCCCGCCAGCAAGAAAGTACTGGATAAACAGATTGCTTGGCTGAAAGAAAATCCGACGAAAAAAATCATCGTTCAAGGATATGCCGATCCGCGCGGTACGGCGGAATATAATATGATGTTGGGACAAAAACGTGCGGATGCCGTTAAAAATTATTTTGTAAAATCCGGCATTAATCCGAACAGGGTTTCCGTCGTTTCATTCGGTTCCACCGAATTGGCGACAACAAAAAATACGGCGAAGGGTTGGGCTGAAGACCGTCGTACGGTCAGCGTGATCGTTACGGAATAAAAACCTTTTAAAAAAAAGTTCGCATAAAGAAAAGAGTGCTTTATAATAAAACACTCTTTTTTTATTATCGGCAGGAAAAAATGAAACGTATATTTTTGTTTGTTCTTTTTATCTTTTTTACTTTTCCGGTACGGGCGGCGACGATCAATATCGCGGAATTGGCCGATCGGCTTGACCGGATTGAAAGCGCTTTGACAGGAGTTCAGAAAAAACTGTCCAACAACTATGTCGGCAGTACGAAACGTCCTGCGGCATCTGATGCAAAAAATAACGAAGCGGATTCTGATAAATTGGATGCCATGCTGATGCAATTGCAGGAAACGGAACAAACATTGCGTCAGTTGACAGGAGAAATCGAGACTGTAAGATTTGCTCAGGACGGTTTGCAGGACAGAATGGATCGTATCAGTGCGGATATGTCGCTGCGTTTTACGGAAATGGAAAAAAAATTACAGGCGGCCGATGAAAAAATAAGAAAGCTTGAAGCTGAAAAGGAAGCCGCAAAAAAAGCGGAAAAAACCGCCGAAAAAAAGAAAAAGGAAAAACAGGTCGCAGCTGAACGGGCGACCAAAGAAAAAGAAAAACAAATAAAGGAAAAATACGGTAAAAAAACACCTAAAGAATTATATGAGGAAGCCTTCGCGTCTATCAAAAAACAGCAATACAAAACGGCGCAGGCTCAGTTTGAAGCGTTTTTGTTATTGTATCCGAAAGATGCTTTGGCAGGAAACGCTCAATATTGGTTGGGAGAATCATTCTTTGCGCGTTCGATGTTCTCACAGGCGGCCGTCGCTTTTGCCGAAGGGTTTAAAAGCTATCGCGACAGTCAAAAAGCGCCGGACAATCTGTTTAAGCTGGGCGTGACAATGGCAAAACTGAATAAAAAGGAAGAGGCGTGCGTCGCGTTTAAAAATTTCGCCAAAGAATATCCCAAGGTTTCGGATTCCATGAAAAAACGATTGGAAAAGGAAATTCAAAAACTTTCATGTCCGTAACGCAAACTCGGATTATTTTTGAAAAGGCGATGAAATCGTTCGGTTTTCCGAACGGTGAAAAAATCGCCGTTGCCGTTTCGGGCGGGGCGGACAGTATGGCATTATGTTTGTTGACGCAATGGTTCGTCCGTCAGTATGGCGGGGATATGGTTGCGTTGATCGTCGATCACGGGCTGCGTCCCTGCTCGCGTAAGCAAGCACGGTTGACGGCGGACCGTTTGGAGCGGATCGGTATATTTTCGCGTCTTTTGACATGGAAAGGGGAAAAACCCGTTCACGGTATCGAACAGGCGGCGCGTCAAGCGCGTTACGATTTGTTGGAACAGGCCTGTCGCGAAGAAAATTGTTCGGCGTTGTTGTTGGGACATCATCGTCAGGATCAGGCGGAAACATTTTTAATTCGTCAGGCAAAACACAGCGGATCGATCGGCTTGGCTGGTATGTCCGCCGTCCGTTCGACGACGTTCGGGAGAATTCTTCGTCCGCTGTTAGGGATTTATCCGGCGGATTTGCGCAAATATAATCAATCGTGCGGTATGAATTGGGTCGAAGATGAAACCAATTTGTCGGACGCTTTCGATCGTGGTCGCTTGCGTCAAATGATAACGTCAAAACAGATTGACGAAGCTTTTGCCCGGACATTGTTTTACGGACAAAAACGTCGCATAACGGAAGAAAAGGCGGCCGATTTTATTCATAATCATGTCATTGAATCGGAAATGGGCTATTTATTGTTCGATCAAAACGCTTTTTGTGAATTGGACGAAGAAACGGCCTTGTTCTGTTTGGGGGATTTTTTGCGTTTCATCGCCGACAGACCCTATGCGCCGCGATCGGATTCGTTGAAAAAATTGGCGGATAATATTCGTTCCGGATCATTCCGGGCCGCGACATTGGGGGGGTGTCGGATAGCCCCCTCGACTAAAAGACAGATTCTTGTATGGCGGGAAATGAACGATCTGCCGGAATCCGTAAAAATTGAAAACGAACGGCGTTTTTTTTGGGACAGATTCTCGTTTTTTCTTGAAAATCCCTTGCCTTTTGAAATAACAGTCGCGCCGTTGGATCATCATTTAAAAATCGGAAAGGTTTTTCCTAAAAGGGCTTTTTGTGTTTTGCCGGCACTTTTTGATAACGAAGGGCTTTTTATTGTGCCGCATTTGGAGTATAAACGTACAAAAGTAAATTGTCAGGTGATGTTTACGCCGCATACGGCATTATGCAGAACAGCACAGTGGACATGCCCTGTCATTTAAAAATAAGGCGGTTGATGTGAGTAAAAATATTTTCGTTTGGCTGATCGTCGGCGTTTTGTTGTTTACGCTGTTTGATGCGTTTCAAGGCGGTTCTTCGGCCAAAAATCATACGTTGATGGCGTTTTCCGAATTTACGCAACAAATTCAGGACGGTAAAGTTCAGGAAGTCGTTTTACAGGGCAATAAAATTGCCGGAGTTCTGACGGACGGACAGAAATTTGCCCTTTACGCTCCGGATGACGCGGGGTTGGTTGACAGGCTGTTGGAAAAAGGAGTTCGCGTTACGGCGGTTCCGCCTGAAGGGGAAGAATCTTCTTTTTGGAGCGGACTGCTTTATTGGCTGCCCTTTGTCTTCTTTATCGGAATTTGGATTTTCTTTATGCGCCAGATGGCTTCCGGCAACGGCAAGGCGATGAACTTCGGCAAATCGCGCGCACGTATGCTTGAAGGGCAGGGAAAAGTCACCTTTGACGATGTCGCCGGAATTGATGAAGCCAAAGACGATTTGGTCGAAATCGTTGATTTCTTGAAAGATCCTCCGCGTTTTCAGCGCTTGGGCGGTAAAATTCCCCGCGGCGTTTTGCTGGTCGGACCTCCGGGAACAGGGAAAACGCTTTTGGCTAAAGCCATCGCCGGCGAGGCGAACGTGCCGTTCTTTACAATTTCGGGATCCGATTTTGTTGAGATGTTCGTCGGTGTCGGGGCGTCGCGTGTCCGTGATATGTTCGAGCAGGCGAAAAAGCATGCTCCTTGTTTGGTCTTTATTGATGAAATCGACGCGGTCGGTCGTCATCGCGGTGCCGGATTGGGCGGTGGTAACGACGAACGCGAACAAACATTAAACCAGCTGTTGGTCGAAATGGACGGCTTTGATACGAACGAAGCGGTGATTTTGATCGCCGCGACGAACCGTCCCGACGTTTTGGATCCGGCTTTGCTGCGTCCGGGACGTTTTGACAGACAGGTCGTCGTTCCGAATCCCGATTTGGCCGGACGTGAAAAGATTTTGCGCGTTCATATGAAAAAAAGCCCCATGGGGCCTGATGTCGACGTGATGAAAATCGCACGCGGCACTCCCGGATTTTCGGGGGCGGATTT
>JAZNBT010000026.1:0-8069 GCA_045587165.1 Alphaproteobacteria bacterium
GGCGTCGGCGAACGCAAAAGCGATTTGCCTGTTGTTCAAAACAGAGTCTTTACGTTAAACAGCGGTGACGATATATCCAAATTGGTTGATTGATTTACCTCCGCTGGTTATTCCGGCGGGCGGCAAATCCGAACGTATGAAAATGCCGAAAGGGCTTTTAAGCTTTTTCGGCAAGTTTTGGTTGGAACATCAGTTGGGTTGTTATCGAAAAGCCGGCGGAAGAACGGCCGTTGTCGTTTTAGGATATAAAGCGGACGATTATTTAAAGGCTCTGCCTTTTTTAAAGATCGGAGAAACAGTGACAACGGATACGTTGGAAATAACGACGTTAATCAATCCCTTGCCGCAATTCGGTCCTTTTTCAACAATTCAGACGGGTTTGTCTTTTTTATTGAAAAAGAATTTTTCTTCTTTTGCTTTTTTAGCCTTGGACAGACCGGCTCCGGAGCCGAATGTCTGGCATGAACTGGCAAAAACATTAAACGATCAAAAAGCCGACATGGTTTTTCCCGTCCGAAAAGGCAATGACGGTCACCCCGTTATGTTGTCCGAAAAATTCGCGCAAACGATAGTTTCCCTTACCCCCGAAAACGCCCGCATGGACAAACTGCGTTCGACTTTATCGCCCGATAAGTGCATAGCGGTTGAACAAACAGATATAAACGTAGGATTTAATCTGAATACGCCGGAACAATGGCAGGATTTTTTAAATCAGTACCGGACGTCTATAGAATCATAGACAGCAGAATCATCCAAAAAATCAGCTTAATCCAAAACGGATGATCCTGCCATCGGTTCATTTTTACTTTATTCCAAAACGATACGTTCGGCGATCATGCGTCCGCTTTCTTTGTTTTTGACGAAAGAAACGCTTAAATGCTGGCCTTCGACCATATCGTCGAAACGCGCGGGATTTTGATTTCCCTCCGCTGTCGGCAATCGCATAAATTTCGTCAGCGGAGAAACACAAAAATCCATTAAAATATTTCGATCCAATGCCGAACGCAACTGAAACGTCTGCGCTTCATGATTAATGGAATCAACGGTTCCTTTTATTTTTAACGCAGGGAATTTACCTTCTTTGTGCAGTTTATATAAACCGACGCCGCCCAAAGCGGCCAAAGCGCCCAATACAAATTTCTTCATAACCTTTCTCTCCTTTTAAATGTTCAAGAACATTATATGGACAAGAAAGTCCGTCTGCGTATCTGCCAGATCGGCTAAAAAAAACGACAAAAAGGCTATCAGGCGTCTTTTTTCATAAATTGGATTTTATACAGCTGAGCGTATATGCCGTCTTGAGCAAGCAATTCTTCGTGCGTTCCCGTTTCAACGATTTTTCCTTCGTTAAAAACACAAATCTTATCGGCATTGACGATCGTAGACAGACGGTGTGCAATCACAATGGACGTCCGTCCCTTCATCAACATTTCCAAAGAATCCTGCACGACCTTTTCAGATTGAGAATCCAACGCCGACGTTGCTTCATCCAACAATAAGATTGGCGCATTTTTCAACATTGCGCGCGCGATTGAAATCATCTGTTTTTGACCGCCGGACAATCCGCCGCCCTGCTCACCCAACATCGTATCGTAACCGTTTTCCATTTGACAGATGAATTTATCCGCAGCGGCAGCCTTCGCGGCAGCGATAACCTGTTCATCCGTGGTATCAGGAGAGCCGTAACGGATATTATTTTTAATCGTATCATTAAACAGGATGACTTCCTGAGAAACATACGCCGTATTTTTACGCAGACTTTCGAGCGTCACCTGACGAATATCCTGTCCGTCAATCAAAATTTGTCCCTGATTGGGATCGTAAAATCTGGGCAGGAAGTTAATCAATGTCGATTTTCCCGATCCCGAATGTCCGACTAAAGCGACCGTCTGATCCGGTTCGACCGAAAGAGAAACATCATGCAAAACTTCGCGTTCGCCGTCATATGAAAACGTAACGTTTTTAACGTCAATTTTTCCTTTTGAAACGACCAATTCTTTGGCATCGGGAGCATCCTGAATTTTCGGTTCGACATCCAGCATCGCGAACAAACGCTGCATACTGGCAACACCCATTTGCATACGCATGTGCAGACTGGCGACGTTTTTCATCGGTTTATACGCGGCGACGATTGCCAACAAAAACACCATAAAATTACCGGGGCTCATATTGCCCTGCATGATTTGATACCCGCCATACCCCAACGTCGCCGCCATTGCGATACCGCCGAAAAACTCCATTAAAGGGCTTTGCAAGGCATGCAGACACGCCATTGAAAAAGACAGTTTGTTCATTTTAACGATTGTACGGTCCAATTCGTTAAATTCCAAATCTTCGGTACAATAGGATTTAACGATTTTAATCCCGCGGAAACTTTGTGTTAATTGATTGAAGAAGCCCTCTCCGGCCTCTTGATTGCGTTTTGTTTTTTTGCGCATTTTACGACCGCACAAAGCAACGGGATAAACACCGATCGGAAAAACGAAAAAGACGACGCATGCCATTTCAAAGGATTGAAAGAACATCAAAACAACCAAAAAAATCACGGAAGCCGTATCTTTGACAAATGTTGTCAGGCTGTTCAAAACCGCATCTTTGACCATAGAAACGTCAGAAGTGAAACGCGTAATAATTTCACCGGTGGAATGATTTTGGAAAAACGAATTATCCATACGGATCAATCGTTTAAAAATATCGCGTTGCATATCGGCGATGACACGAATCGATAATTTCGTCATTACGAGGGATTGAGAATAGCTGAAAACGCCTTTGAGAAAATAAAGAATTAAAATTGACAATCCGATCGTCCCCAAAGACGCCCGATTTTTATCAATAAAGACTTCATCAAAAATCGGCTTCAGCTGACGCACCAACAGCGCGTCGAAACTGGCCGCAACCAACATCAAAAAAACCGCTAAAACCAACCAACGCCATTTGGACGCGACATAAGTATTCCAAACGCGTTTGTACATTTGAAAACTGTCTTTGGTCAACGGGGGTAAATCTTTATTTTTCTTGATAAAAGCCATTTCAAATCCTTTTCGTCAAAGAACGAGGTAAGGTAACATAAAAGGACGACTTACGTCAAAAGTTTTACTTTTCCGTTTGTTATAATCAAAACGGATCCGGAAGATGCTTAAATTCTTTTTAATGCGGATAAGCGGCTCGTTTTAATCTGTCGTTAATGGCCAACCCCAGCCCGTCGGTCGGAATGGGCATAACGGCGATCCCCGTATACGCGGGGCTGTCCAGCAAACGCATATAAGCGAACAAATGCGCCGCGGCTTCTTTCAAATCCCCGTCGGGGCTGAGATTCAACGCGGCCCCTTCCGCCGGCCCGAACGCCAACAACGCCTCCCCCTGTTCGGCTTTTTGCGCGTTTAAGCGTACGGGCAAGCGCGGAGCATAGTGCGACAACAATTGACCGGGGGAACGCGGCGCATCCGGATTTGTTTCAAACCGACGCAGTTTCTTTTTCAACACGTCTTCAATTTCTTCCACACCGACGCCGCCGGCACGCAACAAAGCAGGATCGTTTTCGGAAACATCTATAATCGTTGATTCAACCCCGACATCGCATGCACCGCCGTCCAAAATCAACGGAATCCTTTCACCCAAGCCGTCCGCGACATGTTCCGCCGTCGTCGGACTGACCGTCCCCGAAATATTGGCGCTGGGAGCGGCGACAGGTCTGCCGAACGCTTTTATCATTTGTTGAGCTGACGAATGAACGGGGAAACGAACGCCGACCGTATCCAATCCCGCGCTGACCAAATGGGAAAGCGGACAATCCGGCGTGCGTTTCATCACCATTGTCAAAGGCCCCGGCCAAAATCGTTCCGCCAACAAACGGGCCGTTTCGGTCATAACGGCAAAGCATTCAACCCAATTAATATCGGCGATATGAGCGATCAGAGGATTAAACTGCGGTCGCCCTTTTGTTTCAAATATCGACGCAACGGCCAAATCGTTTGCGGCATCGGCCCCCAGTCCGTAAACCGTTTCCGTCGGAAAAGCGACCAACCGCCCTTCATCCAACAAACGGGCGGCCAAAGCGATACTTTGAGGATTAACGGATTCGACAGTCATTTAATACCACTTCAATCTTTTTAACAAAAATGCCAAAAACAATCCCAATCCCAACAACAGAAGCGATGCGATCAAAAAACCGTGTTCGCTGGAAGCCAACGGAATTCCGCCGACATTCATTCCGAACAAACCGGTGATAAACGTCAAAGGAACAAAAATCGCCGCCAAAACGGACAGCATATACATATTTTCCTGCGTTTGTTCACGCACGCGGTTGGACAATTCGTCCATATTGATCATGGCCCGTTCGCGCAAAGAATCGATATCTTCAATGATACGCATCATACGGTTGGCGTTTTCGCGCAGTTGATAACGGTTTTCCGCATTAAACCAAGGCATGATTTGACGAGGCAAGACATCCATCGCGTCCCGTTGCGGATACAGATAACGGCGCATTTCCGTCAAATTACGGCGAGCCTCGGATAATTTCGGCATAAAGTCGCCTTCTTCGTCTTCAATCTCGTCAACGATTTTATCTTCGACGTCATCAATAGCGACTTCGACATCGGAAACGACCTCTACAATTTTATCCAACGTAATCGTGCAAACTTCATCCAATAATTCACCGATATTTCTGGCTCCGACACCGGTATTGAATTCGCGTTCCAAGGCGACAAGAAAATTCATGGGCGTTTCGCGCAAAGTAATCATTCGATCCGTTTCGCACCAAATGCGCAAAGAAATCATATCATCGGGCTCTTCGCCGGGATTTAAGTTGATTGCGCGCAAAAACAACATCAGCTTGTCCCCGAAGGCCACGCAACGCGGACGGTCTTCTTCTTCTTCGGTCAAGCTTTCCAACGCCAAGGGGTTAATATTGCTTTTTTCCTCTAAAAACACTCTGGTTTCAGGAGCCTGCAAATCCAGATGCATCCACAGGACGCCTTGATCCGCCGTCCAATTTTCGACTTCCTCGGCCGACAGGCGGCGTGCGCCGCCGTTTCCGTCCAGTAACAAAGCAAACAACAGCCAGTTTTTATTTTCGATGTCGACTTTTTCGTTTTCAGACATTTCCGACCCCAGTTTTGTTTCCGTTTCTTTGTATCAAAGATTAAATAAAAATGCACTTTATTTAATCCGGTTTATCTTAAATATTTAACAGCCCCTCTTGTTTTCCGCAGACGTCAGTGTATGATAAAAGTAACTGAATAAATTGAAAAAACGGGAAAAAGTCTATGGATATTCTGTTCAAGAAAAATGAAATTTCAAGCGAAGCCGCTTTAATCGTCGGCGTTTATGAAAACCTGCAATTCACACCGACGGCAAAAAAAATCGATGCGAAGTTAAACGGCATGTTGGCCAAAGCCTTAAAAATCGATAATTTCAACGGCAAGCTCGGGGATATTTACGATTTTATCGCGTTAGGTTGCCTGCCTGTCAAACGATTGCTGTGCGTCGGTTTGGGCAAAAAAGACGAAATGACGCCTCTGAAAGCTCAGGAAGTCGGTGCTTACGCTGCGAATGCCGTTTTGACGGGCGGAGAAGTAACGGTCGCGTTTGCCATTGACGATTTACCGGCGGCTCCGGTCGGTTTCGGAGCAAAAATCGCTTCTTACCGCTTTACAAAACACAAAACGATTTTCAAGAAACCCGTTACGGTTAAAGAATTTCATATCATGACGGAAAAGGCTCAAGCCGCGCAAAGCCAATACGAACCCTATTTTGCAGTGGCCAAAGGGATTCACACGGCGCGAGATCTGGTCAATGAACCGGCGAATATCATTACGCCGATCACTTTTGCCAAACGAGCGGAGGATTTGCAAAAATACGGCCTGCAGACAGAAGTTTACGATCCCAATCAGTTAAAAGCAAAAGGTCTGAACATGATGTTGGGGGTTGCTCAAGGGTCGATCAATCCGGCCAGATTGGTCGTTGTTCAATGGCGCGGTTGCCCCGAAGATAAAAACACGCATGTCGTTCTGGTCGGCAAAGGCGTTACCTTTGATTCCGGCGGTTTAAGCCTGAAACCCGAAAAAGGTATGGAAGACATGAAAGAAGATCTGGCCGGTGCGGCAACCGCTTTAGGTACACTGCAAACGCTTGCGATGCGCAAAGCCAAAGTAAACGCCGCCGCCGTTATGGCCATGGTTGAAAACTTGCCTTCCGGTACGGCTCAGCGGCCTGGGGATATCGTAAAATCATTGGCAGGCATCACCGTTGAAATAATCAACACGGATGCAGAAGGACGTTTGGTTTTAGGAGACGCTTTATGGTATGCCCAAGAACGCTTCAAAGCTCCCGTCCTCATTGATTTGGCCAGTTTAACAGGCGCGATCATCATCGCTTTGGGAACGGAATATGCCGGACTGTTTTCCAATAATGATGATCTGGCGAAACAAATGGAAAAAGCCGCAGCAGACAGCGGGGAAAAAGTCTGGCGCATGCCGATGGACGATTATTTCGACGATCAAATCATTTCGGACATTGCGGATATTCGCAACATCGCAACAACGGGACGTTCCGGCGGCAGCATTACGGCAGCGACCTTTTTAAAACGCTTTATAATGCCGCAAACAAAATGGGTGCATTTGGACATCGCCGGCGTTGCTTTAAAAAGCTATTCGACCAATATGTGTCCGAAAGGCGGCTCCGGTTTCGGCGTTCAACTGTTAAATCAATACATCAAAGACAACTTGGAAAAGTAAAGCTTTTCCTTGTTATATTCTTTATCAAAAAACAGCACCTTCAAAGCAGGTGCTGTTTTTTATTTTAACATGATAAAAAACATTTCTTCATCTGTTATATTAAATTTAAACGTTGAGCCTCCACAACAGCTGCCGTTCGCGTTTTAGCATTCAAGCGCAACATTATTCCGGACACATGAAGATTTATCGTGGAAACTGACAAGTTCATCCGAATGGCGATTTCTTTATTTTGAAAACCTTGCGCTAAATACTTCAATACCTCTTTTTGTTTCGAGGTAAGATTTATATCATTCTTTTTCGGAGTCTCTTCAGCCGATAATCTTTCCTCCTTCATTTTAAGCCCTCTAAAAAAACAGCTTTTAATTGAATCTTCTTTTTAAATTCAGTCTAATACTTTTACAATTAAAAACGACTTTTGTCTATATAGCCATTTGACCCGATTTTAAATAAATTTAATAAAATGTCACAGATGCGCCTGTTTTAATAAAAAATCAGGAAGGCAAATCATTTTTATCCATGTTTTTTGAAATCAAAAAACAAAAAAAATATTTTTTATGAAAACGAATCGGCAGAATATAAAGTTTTTTGCTTTAATGATATTTGTTCATTCCATTAAAAACGAATCTATCGTTCAGACAATCTAAAAAAAAGAACCTCCTGCAGGAAAGCAAGAGGTTCCTTAAATTTATTTGTTTATCGAATTAACGACCGCCGTTTTTACGAGCCGATGCAAGAACGGCAGCTTTAACCGTATCGGACGTTTTTTTCGGTTCTTCCTTCGCAGGCAGATCATTATGAACGAATCCGCCGCTAGGACCGCCGAAAGCAGCATACATTTTGCTGACTTCTTCTTTATAAGCAAGAATCTTGTCTTTTTTATCCGCCTCAGCCTTTTTCGGTTCCGCTCTTTCCGATTCGGCCGTTTGCATAGGCAGATCATTATGAACGAATCCACCGCTGGGACCGCCGAAAGCAGCATACAATCTACCGACTTCATCCATATAAGAAGATTTCTTTTCTTCGTTTTTTGCAGTCGTTTCCGTTTTTGCCGCTTCAGTAACTTTTTCATCCTTTACCGGCAGATCATTATGAACGAATCCGCCGCTGGGGCCGCCGAAACGGGCAAACATTTCCATGGCTTCCTGCCAAAAGGATTTCTTTTCTTCTTTTTCTTTGGCCGGTTCTGCTTTTACGGGCTCGGCAGCTTTTGCGGCTTCATTTTTTTCATCACCGACCGGCAGATCATTATGAACGAATCCACCGCTGGGACCGCCGAAACGGGCAAACATTTCCATAGCTTCCTGCCAAAAGGATTTCTTTTCTTCTTTCATCGTT
>JAZNBT010000027.1:0-8169 GCA_045587165.1 Alphaproteobacteria bacterium
CCTGTGACGATTGTCGTTTTTGTTCGAACTCAAAAGAACGGCCGCCACACGAGCGAAGAAAAAAACAAACGTATTTAAAATCCCTTGTATCAACGTCATGGTCACCATATCACCGTTTTTAACATGCGCCACTTCATGAGCAAGAACCGCGCGTATTTGTGCATGCGTCATTGATTGCAGCAATCCCGTCGAAACAGCGACCAAAGCTTCATCTCTGAAAGCGCCTGTTGCAAACGCATTGGCCGATCCGGAATAAACAGCGACTTCGGGCATTTTAACGCCGGCAGAAGAAGTCAATTCCCGTACGGTTTGAAGCAACCAGACCTCTTCAGCCGTTTTCGGATCCGTAATTACTTTGGCGCCGGTTGACATTTTTGCAATGGACTTTGACATCATTAACGAAATAAACGAACCGGCAAAACCGAATATTGTCGAAAAGACCAACAGCTGCGTATAATCAATGCCTTCTTGCGTCAGCCAGTTGTCAACACCCGACACACGCAATAAAAAACCGATTGTCATTATAACGACGAAATTAACACACAGGAACAGCCCTATTCTTTTAATCATACAACAGTTTCCTTTCGTTTGTTTTTTTGCAGACGTACGGATTTTAAAATAAACATCAGACACAGCAAAGAAAATCCGATACCGCAATACAGCGTAAAATGATAGGAAGAAAGCAGCGCATCTTTTTCGGCAAGCCCTTTCCCCGCCAGATAGTTTTTATGCGTTTCGAAAATGCCGACGGAAATTACGCTCCCGACGGCGATTCCGGTATTGCGGAACAAAGATAAAATACCTCCAGCCATACCGGCATCGTCTTTTGGGGTGGCGTTTAAAATGGCGGTATTAACGGAGGGTTGGAAAAAAGCATTTCCGATTCCCATGACCGTTTGCATCAGAATCAACGCCGCCAACGGCGTTTTAAATGTTGTCGTTGAAAATAAAAACAATCCCATTCCTAACAGCGTCATACCGACGATCATCCGCTTTTGCGGATTTAACGTTCCCGTCAATATCGCAGTAATCAGATAAAACAGAGAAAAAGGCAAGATCAGCAATCCTGTTAAAGCGGCTGAATTTTCCAATACTCCCTGAGAATAAAACGGAAAAAGAATCGTATTCGGATACATTGCCAGATAAGAAATCATCAAAGCCAGATTAGAAAACAAAAACGCGGGAGAAACAAACAGCTTAAAGTCAACCAAAGGCGCTGCTGTTTTATTTTCGTGGCGCACAAATAAAGACAAACAGAAAATAACGGATAAAACAAGGATTCCGGTCTTAATCGAAAAAACTCCCGATGAGGGCAGTTCGGCAATCGCAAACAGCAGCGTGGCAATACCTGACATCAAAAAAAACGTGCCTATAACATCTATCGTCGTTTTTTTTGATGACTTTGCGGCGGGAATAATTCTTGCCGCGGGGAAAAAAGCCAGAAAAGAAAGCAGACAGCTTGGCAGAAATATTGCCCGCCAAGAAAAAGTTTCCATTAAAAAACCGCTGATCGACGGCGCCGTCATGCCGGCCAAATGAGTGACAGCCCCCATAAATCCCAAAGCTTTGCCGCGCTGCCGCCCCTTAAAGATAGACGACACAATGCCAAACGAATTTGAAATCAAGACGGATCCGCCTACGCCCTGCACTGTTCTGGCGAACAACAACATGCTAAAATTAACGGAAAAACAGGACAGGCACGCTCCCGTCCCGAACATCAAGAAGCCGAACGAATGCAGTTTTCTGCGGTTTACCGTATCCCCCAAACGTCCGAAAAAAATCAACAAACTGGTCAAAACGATTTGATATGACAGCATAATCCATTGTACTGTCGAAACAGGCAATTCAAATGCCTGCGAAATCTTGTATAAAGCAATATTAACGGAAGAAAAATCCAACATTCCGATAAAGTTGCCCAATGACGTTACGCAAAAAATCCACCATTTAATCGTCCCTGCCCGCATTTTTCACCGCATTATATTTTTTCAATCAAAAAATCTTCTTCATAAGCGATATGATGACGTATCCCGCGATAATGATTTAACCCCAATATACGGGACGCGAAATCATTGTTTTTAATCTGAGACCGGTATAAATTAATCAAGCGTTTCTTTTTTTCCGCAACATCGGAAATATCAATATAATGCGTCGGAGCGCTCAGGGTGTTCCATATTTCATAATAAACGATGTTGCCCGCAAACGGACGCGTGTTGTTCAACCGCTTAAACAAACAGCTGACGGCGACATGATCTTTGTGAAAATCCATCGGATGCGGCATCAGAACATAATCGTATTCTTTGAAATCAAGCGTTGCGAAATCCCTGAAACAATCAATCAATTTGCCGTCTTCCACATTTAACATTTTAAAGCTTTTAACGGCGTAATGCGACATGACTTCTTCAAACTCTTTTTTACGGATTTCAATCATTTGCTCCGGTTTAATAACAGAATTGCCGTACCGTCCGTCCGTCAACACGACGACATCGCACTGAGCGCCGTATTTCAACAAAAATCCGCCGCAGCCGATTGTTTCGTCATCCGCATGAGGAGCTAACAGCAAAAAACGATCGGAAGGATTGATTTGCCACATCCGAGCATTTTTACAATCAGGGATATCGTAACCGTAAACTTTCTTTTTAAACCATAATTTTATTTTACGCATTCCTATTCTTTTTCTCCCTTTTTCGGGCAAGGTAATTCCGATTTTATGAAAAATCAAAAGTTTTTCCAGTTTTCAATAAAGGATTAATTTTTTCAACCTATGCTAAGCTCCAGATCGGACACAAAGAAAGGTTTAGAAACATGAAAAAACTTTTATACGCAACAGTTTTCACCTTAGCTGCTTTTTCCGCGCAGGCGCAGCAAAATCAGAATCAGCAGACGGATAAATATCCGCAGACAAATACATACGCCGACATAACCAATCCTTTTTATATTCCGGAAAAAGGATTTATCGCCGATTCAAAACTGTCTTATTCCCATGTCAAGCTGGACGCTTCAATCAAAGCTCCGCGGCAGTCGGGCAGTTCCGTTTTGAAAAACGCCAAAAACTTTATGGCATCCGAAACGTTAACTTACGGCATCACGGGAACATGGGCTGTTTACGGAACATTTGCTTATGACTGGACGAAAAAAGAGGGATCGGCCTCTTTCCGTGACTGGTCGTGGATGATCGGAACAAAAGTCAATACCGTTGACGAAGCTTGGCGCGTTCAAATCGGTGCCGACGTAACGCATACGGACTATACAAAATGGAAAGGCGTCATTAACGAAGATCAAAAAGACACTCACTTATATTTGATGGCCGGAACGGAAACAGGAGCAAACGTTTTTGCCTATACACGCATTGATTATCACAATATCGATTACGGCAACGAACAGCAGTACGACGAATTTAACGTAGAAGGCGCCTTGCATATTCTGGCAGGACAGCAAACGACAGCCGACGTCGGATTGCGTTTTACATGGGATACATTGGATCATGTCCGCAACAAAGACTTGACATTCTTTGCAGGCGGCCATGTGAACGTTTATCGAAACATGGCTTTGGGTCTTACGGCTGATTATACTCTGGCCAGTTCGAATAATATCAAACAACCGTACTCACCGACAAATCAGGGGACATTTTCCGTCGGTGTCAATATGAAATATGAATTTTAATCCAAAAACAAAGGGCGGAATATTTTCCGCCCTTTTTTATTAAATTGCGTCAACAGCGTTTTCCGAAAACGAATCCCGATTTATAGTCGCTTCATAATAACGTTTAAAGACATCCGCAGGGTCGGATATTTTCCCGTCATTCAAATCAACGACCTTGTCCAAATCCACTTCGATAATCAGCATTTTATCCGCTGTTCTGAGATGTTGCATAATCTCATCGGGGACCCCCGTTATAGGACACCCGGCATCAGACATTCGTTTAAAAAACAACGACGACTCAAACAAATAGCTGATTTCGGGGTTTTCGGGTTCTCCTGCCAATTCCGGTAAAAACACGGAAACCTTTCCTTCTTTATTTACTGCAAAAGCAGGAGACGGTATTTCATTTAATAACATCTTTAATACCTCTAAAACGCTAAAAATTAACGGCCTTTCTTTTTCAAAGCGGCATGCAAAGACTGCATGGCATGCATGCGTTCTTCTATAATTGAACGTTTTCTTAAATCATTCAAGCGTTCAAACATGCTTTCTTTTCCGAAATTTTTATTTTCTTTCTGTTTTTCCGATATGTACATGGCGGCCGTATTGTTTACGGCTTCCAAAAGTTTTTTGCCGTCTTTAACATTATAATTCGACGTTAATTGATGTATCTGTTTCACCAACATCAATTCCGTTTTAGTCGGCGGTTCAATCATTTCCAATGCTTTGGAATAACGTTGCATGAACGGAACAATGCTTTGAGCCGTTGCAGACGGATACGGCGAATTAAGACCGCTTATATCCAAATCCTCTTTTGCGTCGGGATAATTATTGTAGACATATCTGCGAGTAAGATTCCCGCCGGAATACAACTGCAATGCTCCATCCAAATAACCGGCCAATTCCGTATTTCCGGAAACTTTAATCAATTCGTTAAATTCTTTAGATCGGGCAACACCGGTCTTTACATCGGGATTATTGGTTTTCGTTTTCTTCCATTCCTTTTTTCCGGCATGGTATGCTTCATTTTCCCGATTTAAATCATCGGCTTTTTGTAAGACACTTTCCACTTCAGAGAAACGTTCCAAATCCGTTTTATATTCTATGCGATGCTTTAAATCCTTCAAACGTTCTTTAAAGGTTTTTTTGTTTTTATCCTTTTCTTCGTTTTTTCCGGAAAGATTCAACTTTTCCATAATAAAGCCGCGTGTCGCCCCGTAGGCTCTGGCAGACAAGGCAACGACTCCGACAGCCGCAGGCAAAACCCCTAATGTCGCCGCACTGGCGACTCTTCCCGCTTTAGATTCGGCCAATTGCTTGTTGAGCACCATCAATTTTTCCAAGAATGACGGCGGTTCAATCATTTCCAATTTTTTTTCAATAAACTGCCTGTACTGTGCTGCATCTTCTTTTTTTAACTTATAGGATTCGAATTTAACTGTTTTACCTTTCTTTGTCGTAATAGTAACAGAAGGCTCGTCTCCACAACCGATATTCATGACAAGCTTTGCGCCACCCTTCAGATAATTTTCTATCAACGGGCTGCGTTCCGGAATATCGGCAAAACGCGCCGGCTGCTTATCCCATTCTTCATCCGCCCTTAATTTTTTGCCCGTTTCGACGGCATCCTTAATCAATTCTACACCGGCCTTTATCCCCAAAGCCGCCTTGACAATCAAAGGATCGGAATCAAACAAACCGTTGAAGGCTCCATTACGAGACATCACATATAACGCAGCTACATTCGCCATAACTTTCTCCCAGAAAAATAAAGACATTTTATAATAGCAAAAATAGACAAAACCGTGCAAGTTTTTTATTTACGTTTCAAAAAAAACGAACAATACAAGCATTTTTCAGAATAAACAGAAAAACTTAGACAAATGTATTTTTGTCTAAAATCAAAAAAGAGGAGCCGTTTTAATCCCTGCCCCGTAAATTTTTTAAACGCAGTGCGACGCCAGATCGTTGCGGCAAAATTCTGTCATCGATAATTTTTCCGTTTTTAGCTCTGGAATACATTGTTCGGACGGACGTGTCCGGCCTGGCACCCGTTTTTTTCGCATACGCTTCCAGCGCGTCAACGATCCTTTCCTTAGCCGAGCTTCTAATTGAAAAAGCATCCGGAGAATCAAGAAAATCCGGTGAAACATAGGGACATACGGCAGCGATTTTTTCAGACGGCAAAGCTTCGCAAAAACAGAGAGGATCGGCACACGCCGAACACTTTTTTGCCATATTTTCAAACTGTTCCGCGTAAAAATTATCATATAGCGTTAAGTTGTTCGTATCCGCATACCATGAACGAAAAACAGCCGCTTTGCCGGCTTCGACGTCTTTTGCTTTGCGAAACAAATCGACCATCGGCGTTGAACGGACGGAGACACCTTCTTTTTGCGCTTGAACGATAAAAGCCGTTTCAAAAGCGACGGCGTCGGCCTCCATCGCGCGGTAAGCTTTGATCGTATCGGCCGCCAATGTTTTTTCATCGTCAATGCGCAAAATTTCCGACTGTAAAGCGTGACGGGCTTCGTGCATAAAAGTCGGCAACAAGTCACGTTCTTTCATGACGGGATTCAACAAAATTTGTTTTTTATCGGCATCGCAGCATCCCGCATCGGACAATCCTTTTTCAAAACGAATGTCAAAGCCGAGTTTTTGAACGGCGTCAAGCGTTTCCCGCCCCATCGGTATTTTTCGCAACGTGTCAAAGAATTTCACCGCACCCTCCCCGCAAAAAAACAGAGGACGGAATATTCCGCCCTCTGATACCTTTTTAATTATTTTTTGGCAGCCCTGTCTTGTTCGATAATAATCTTCAAGGCGTCAACGGCCACGCGGACGGCCGCGGAAGTGTCTTCGGACATTTTCTGATCCAATCCGGCAGCTTCGCGTTCCTGATTCCAAATTACATGGAAACAGGAGCCGCAACGGCATCTCAGAGCGTCGGCGACGACGAACAAAGCGGCGGATTCCATTTCACTGGCTTTTACGCCCAAACGCTTCCAAGCTTCCCATTTTTGCAACAATTCATAAGAAACCGGCATTTTTGCGGGACTGTGCTGACCGTAGAACGCATCCTTGCACTGAACGACCCCCGTATGCGTCGTTTTGCCCATAGCCAAAGCGGCCTGACGCAAAGCGATCGTGATATCCAAGTCCGCAACGGCGGGATATTCGATCGGAGCGTATTCCATGGACGTATGTTCGAAACGAATGGCACCCGTAGCGACAACGATATCGCCGGACTGAACATTCAAATCAATACCGCCGCAAGTGCCGGTACGAATAAACGTGTCCGCACCGATGTTATGCAATTCTTCCATAGCGATGGAAGCCGACGGTCCGCCGATACCGGTTGAACAAACGGAAACTTTTTCGCCCAACAGCGTGCCGGTATAAATATTGTATTCGCGGTTCTGCGTAACATGATGCGCATCGTCGAACAATTTCGCGATAGATTCGCAACGCCCCGGATCCCCCGGCAAAATGACATAACGACCGACATCACCGGCCACACAATGAATATGAAACTGCTTTTCAAGTTCCTGCATAAAAAACCTCGCTAAAAAAATAATGTAAAAATATGAGGTATTCATATTTATTGACGAATAGTCTATATGAAAAAACAGACAAAACAAACAGTTAATTTATCCGTTACTTTTCTTTCATTAGAACTAAAGATTTGATAACATGCCTCTAAGCTTGAATTATCAGGCTTAGGGCGTCAGAAACCCTTGCTATATAGCCGCTTTGTATATGGCGGCTAATAAATTATATGCCGAATCTGTCCTTAAACGGGCGGATTTCGGCGAATAAGGCTGTGCGCTGAATAAGCCGAGCCGTTTTATATAGCACGCTTTCTGAAAATCCGCCCTCCTTGCAAAAGGAGGGTTTTGTTTAACTTTAACAAACAGGATTTCAGAAATGAGAAAAATCTTAACAATCTTAGCGGTCATAAGTCTTTCAGCTTGTTCAACCGCATATCATCAGGGAGCGCAAAACATCGGAGCGATATCTCCGACAATTATGGCCTCTCCTTTGGAAGTGGATATCGTTCCGGGAAAAGAAGTCAAAGCATCGGCAACATGTACCAGCCATTTGTTCGGATTGTTTTCAAGCGAACCGAACGAATTGACTTTCGGCCCCGAATTAATTGAAACATCCGGAAACTTCGGTTCCGTAGTCTGCACGAAAGGTGCCTTGCACAAAGCTTTAAAAAGCAGCGGAGCCGATGTTATTTTGATGCCTCGTTATTCAGTCAAAGGGGAAACATTCCTCTGCCTTCCCTTCATAGACCGTTGTTTGATTAACAAATCTACGGTTACGATCAAAGGAATTGCCGGAAAATATGAAAACATCAAAAAATCAAATCCCGAAACAAGCGAAAAAATTAAAGTAAAGCTTGCTTCCGAAACGAAAAAGCCGACGTTGAGCGGGGGATTTCTTTCATTCTAAACCTCCATGCGTTTTTTTAACCAACGGCTCCTCGTATTTTGCGGGAGGATTACAAACTAAAAGCCCCTCGAA
>JAZNBT010000028.1:0-2169 GCA_045587165.1 Alphaproteobacteria bacterium
AAACTTCAAGCACAGCCGTCAGCACAACGTCTGCCGCCCCCGAAAAGTCCGTGCACACGCTAATGAGAACCACCACGGGATTGGTTACGAGATTGACAAGCAACAAAACAAGATAATCCGACAGGCTCTTTTTGCGCACAAACAGATAAGCAACGCTTTCCAATACCCATGTCAGTACCAAAGAAACAAACAATGAAAGTAAGATCTCTTTCATATCCGTTCACCCTGTGTCAACCGCACCGCAGGCAGAAGCAGAACGAGCGAAACCGCACACGCCCCAACGCCGAACACGGCGGCAAAACCTGACGCGGAAAAACCGAAATACGAGGGCAACAACCCCAAAAACAGAGCAAACGTCAAAAGCCCGAACGAAAATCCCTTTAAGTGTTTCAGAAGTTCCGCCGCCAAAAACAAAGTCACGGGCATGGTGCAATTAAACAATAACACCGCAAGAACACCGCACACGGCATTGCCTTTTGCAAAACCGAACAAAATACCGCTGAGAACAAGCGACACCGCACTCGCATTCATCATGCCGAAACGGTCGGCAAGAATACCGCCCAAGGCTTTGCCGAGTGTCACTGCAAGGGCAAACAAAACCGCCGCCGCACCCGTTTTCCACGAGAATCCGAACTGAAATCCAGCCGCAGAGCGCAAAAACACGACCGCAAACAGCAAGATCAATGCGACCGCCGCCTTTTTCGATAAAACAAAACCGTCCGTCGAAAACACAAAATCCGTTTCTTTTGTTTTATCACACAACAACGCGATCGCCAAACAAGCCAAGACAAAGATCATGACAGGAAGAATATAACCGAAAGACGATGCGCACCAACCGCCGAGGAACAGCCCGAATGCACCGGGTGCTACAAAAATGCCCAAAGGCGTGCATTTTCCGTTTGCACGGTGCAAGGTATGCACACCGCCGCCGACATGAAACAGCGCATTGCCCAAACCGGCAAGAATAACCGTCGGCCATGGATATAAGAGAGGAGAAAAATCAAAAAGCACCGCACAAAGCGTCAGCAAAATGCCGATGCCCGCAACGCGCAAACGGTGCCCGAACCGATCCACAAGAAGCCCCAACGGCATCTGCACGGCAAAAGCCAAAAAGTTATAAATGAGCAGATACATCTGCAGATTGCCCATGTTTCCGATGTCCCCGAGACACACGAACGCGCAGGCAAAATCCACGAAAAAATGCGCAACGCTTAACAAGGTCAGTTTTTTCATGCAGACACACTCCCTTCATTTATATGAGTACAGTATACTGCATTTTGTTGCAAAAGGCAACAAAAAACCGACACCTTGCGGCATCGGTTCTTTGTCAGGAACAGTTGAAAATTCTATGAAAAAGGACGGAAAAATCTGATTTGGCCGGCGGATAAACCGCAACGGCTATATATAAAACCCTTTGGTGGGTATTCTTTCAGTAAAAAGACAATTCCGTCCGACACACAGCGGTGTCGCGGACAGCCGTCCTTTTTACAGTTCGTTCTTCATGCTCATAAGACCGTCAAGCTTCATGATGATTGCAAGTTTCTTCAAACCCTTTGCGGATTCCAGTTCTGCAAACAAACGGTTTTCGAGTGCGAACAGTTCTCTTTCTGTCATTCTTCCTTTCACTCCTTTCGTTCTTGTTATGGTTCCATTATACTCAAAAAAACCGATTTGTCAAGTCATTTTGCACAAACTTAAAAAAGTTTCTTTGTACAAAATGCACAAACGACAATTGTTGATAACTTCTTTTCGCCATTCATAAAATTAACAAATCAGTGACGTGTTTTTTGTTTACATTGCACAACAAAACACATTCTCACTTTAGCAGGTTACTAAAATAAAATCACGTAAAACGCACAGCGGCAAAAAAGTTTGTTAATTTTTTCTCAAAAAAAATGGGGCTTCACGGAAAGTTGGGGGATCGGAAAAAAGATAAATTATGATTTAGCGGTTCATTTAATATGTGACTTTATGATGTCGTCAGCCATTAAAAGTTTTGGTCAAGCTTTTCTTAAAAGCGAGCGGGGGCGGGAGGCGGAGCCTTTCGTCGCCCGTCGCAACGGGCGAAATCCCCTTATGCTTCAAAAAGCGCAGGATGGTTTTAGGAAACCCTCGCCGGGGGTTTCCTAAGTGCAACGCACCAAAAACCGATTGTTCATATTCAGCCTG
>JAZNBT010000029.1:0-31649 GCA_045587165.1 Alphaproteobacteria bacterium
GCCGATTAAGGTTCCTTCGAACAATTGTTTATAAAAGCATTAAATTCATTTGCAAACTTTTCCGTTTTAGAAAAAATTACACAATCCTTTTTTTATCCACCATAAAAACTGCTTTTTTATTACCGATAGCCTGTTACTCCGTTTATGTCGACACCGCGGCCGAAACTGTTTTTCCACTTTTGCGATCCATAAAAAAATCCCCGCTACGAAGGGCGAGGATTTTTTATTGGTCGGAGCGATAGGATTCGAACCTACGACCACCTGATCCCAAATCAGATGACTATACATATTTCGCTTAATTGTTTCTTGTTGCGTTTTATTAAAAAATTGGCTGAAAACAAGTGGTTTTATAACATTCAAAAATGTAATCTACATTGCCTCTTATTGCGTTTAATTGCGTATGATTTCGATTTTTTTGTTAGAAAAATGTTAGAAAAATATCTGGACATTCGCTTTTAATGGCGACTATTCTTATTTCGGGCACAAAAAAAAGAGAGGAGCCTGACTATGAGAGCACGCGGAAAAGAAAATTTTACAGAACTGTTTTTGAACAATCTCAAATTTGAAGATACGTTTTATGAAATAGGCGATGCTAAAATACCGGCTCTTTTTATTCGAATCAATCAAACGAAAAAAACTTTCTTCGTAAGGAAACGTATTGAAAAAAATATCAGGTATTTAGTTTTAGGCGACTTCCCAACATTATCCTTAAAAGATGCTCGAAAAAAGGCTTTTGATTTTATTTCCGACATTGAAGAAAACGATGCGGAATTAAGAAAAAAGGAAAAAGAAAACCGCATCCCCTCCATCAAGACATTCTTTCATGAGGTATATTTACCAAGACACGCTCAAAAAATGATGAGCGAAAAATCAAGAAAGTATGTAGAAATGAGTTATCGAAAATATGTCGATAAATATATCGGCTTTAAGCGTTTGGACAACGTAACGCGCGAAGATATTGAGATGATCCAATCGGAAGCTCTTGATATAAGCAAACAAACATCAAATCACGTTTTAGTTATGCTGAAGACCTTTTTTAATAAGGCAGTTGAATGGCGTTATTTAATGTTTAATCCGTGTTTAGGAGTAAAAAAATTCCCCACACAAGCACGGAGCCGATTTTTGAGGCCAGACGAACTTTCTCGTTTTTTCAAAGAATTGACTTCCGAACCGCGCACAAACATTAAAAATTTTGTCTTGATGTCTATTTACACCGGTCAAAGAAAATCCAATATTCTTTCGATGAGTTGGAAAGACATAGATTTGACTAACAAACTCTGGCATATCCCCAAAACAAAAAATGGTTTAGCTTTGGACGTTCCATTGATCGACGACGCCGTTGAATTACTTCAAAAAATCCCATCAAAAGAGTATTCTGAATGGGTATTTCCGGCTGACAGTAAATCAGGGCATTACGAATCTCCTAAAGCCGCTTGGGAAACATTGTTAAAAAAATTGGACATGACAAACCTCCGTATCCACGACCTCCGACGAACAATGGGGAGTTATGAAGCTATGGCGGATATCAATTTACCGTTAATTTCAAGAACATTAGGGCATCAGAGTTTTCAATCAACGCAAATCTATGCCAGAATGAACGTCGAAAGCGTAAGAAACGCGATGACAAAAGCCGTTGATCTTATGAACAGCCGAGCGAACAAAGCAGCGGAAACGACATAATCATCAAAAAAAACTGCATTAACCTCCTCCATAAAACAACCATCCGTTTACCTGACATTATAGCCTTTACCGTTGATGTATCCAAACGCATCAACGGTTTATCATTTACAACAAAGGAGGAATGCTATGACAGAAATGGCAGAGATTTTAACAAGTTTGAGAGAAGCGAAAAAAGTGTTGTCAGTAGAGTATGCAGAAACATTTTGCTTCTTGATTGAACAAATTGAAGCCGCTTTGATGAATATGGAAAGCGAAGTCAAAATCAAAGATGAAACAACAAAAGAATTGACTAATGTTCGATTTTTTACAGAAATCATCAATCTATTTTCAAAATTGAAAGATTATGAAAATAATCCGTTGCTTCGAGATAAATTCAAAATTGATGCGCTAGATGTTCTTGAAGCGTATGAAATGGGAGTTCTGATATATTTAAATTTGACAAATCAGGATATAACCGCAGCAACCGCAGGATCATTGGGCGGAAGGCGTCGATCTGCAAATTTTATTGAAGTTAAAGAGTTTGTAACAGCGAAGTATCAGGAAATCGCAGAGTTAGAACCTGATATTAAAAACGTTGTCGCGGCCTCTCGAATAGAAAAGATGGTTTCAGGAAAATACACTCCTTTTCCGCTGACGGAAACGAATATCAGAAATCTTTTAGCCAGTTGGATTTCCAGTTTAAAAAAATACGGGAAAATTCCTTAAAAAAACTTCAAGCGCTACAAAAAATTTGTAGCTCTTGAAGAAGATGAAAATTGAGAAATCATAATTTACCTTTCCTTTGTTCACTTACAAAGGAAAGGATTTTTCTATGGAAATCTTGGATGACTACATAACATCAAAAGAAGCATCAAGGATGCTTCGAGTAACACAAGCAACAATGTGCCGGTGGCGTTCTGAAAATCGTTACAATCTCCCATATATCAAATTCTCAAACAGGGTTTTATACAAACTGAGCGATATTCAGGAGTTTATGAAAAAACATCTATGGGAGGACGAAAGCAATGCGGTATGACCCCGTTTTAGAAAACGCTTTACACGAATATCGCATTCCCTACCCGCAAAACAGGGCTTCCTCAAACGGTTTTATTCGTTGGGGAAAAAATCAAAGATATTGGGCTATTTCTGTTGATGACGGTTATTTTTTCGGAGATTTCGCAAGCGATCTTTCCACTGCCGTTTTTCCAGGGAAGGAAGTCAATGATTTCGATAGAAGGCGATATTCCAAAAGAGTTCAGGATTTAATCGAACAAATGGAAGCGGAGCGAACCTTTTTCTACAAGGCAAATCAACAAAGAGCGCAGAATATATGGGAAAGCACCCCTTATTTAACTTTTTCTCACGAATACCTGAAAAAAAAGAAAGCTCTTAATTACGGATTAAAGGTCGCCGGAGAGGGTTTTCTAATCATTCCGCTTTCAGATATTAACGGCGAACTTTGGACGCTCCAATTCATTGATAACCACGGTAAAAAACGCTTTCTAAGAAACGGGAAGAAAATGGGAAACTTCTTTATGTTCAAGCAAACAATGAAACATATCTTCATCTGTGAGGGATATGCGACAGGAAGCAGTATCTTTTCTGCAATGCAGGAAAGCGTTGTTTGTTGCTTTGACGCAGGCAATCTTGCGTATGTCGCTCCTATTCTTGCTCAAAAATATCCCGATTCTGAACTGATCTTCTGCGCGGATAACGACAGATTCAATGAAGTCAATACCGGATTGGAAAAGGCGAAAAAAATTGCACAGCAGCTAAAAGCAAAAGTCATTTTCCCAGTTTTTGATGAAAACGATACGCAATCAACCGATTTCAACGATCTTCATTGTTGGTACGGATTGGACTTTGTTCGTCAACAAATCCGCTCCTCGATGGGGCTGTAAATAACGCTTGATGGATGGAAAAATGGGAAAAATGGGAAATATTGCAAAAAAATCAAGAGAACGCATAGAGTTTGAGGGGTGCAGAAATCGGGAATCATCGGGAAAAAATGGAAATATAGTGGATTTCTCTCAAGAATGGGACGATCCGGTCTTTTTTGACGACTTTATGTTAGAAGATATTCCCGACGATGTTTTACCCAGTCCGTTCAGAGAGTTTGCTTCGGCTCTTTCCGAACGGTTGGAAACGCCTCAAAGTGCGACGATCCTCTGTATTTTAAGCGTCTTAGCAACGGCATTGCAGAATAAATTTGTCGTTCAGATTGAGAACGACTACGCAGAACCGCTAAATCTTTATATGATGGTCGCGATGCCGCCCGCAAACAGAAAATCCGCCATTTTGAAAAGCTGTATAAAACCGATTGTCGCTTACGAGATAAAGCAAAGGGAAGTTTTAGAACCTCAATATAAAAAGGATTTATCAATCTTCCTCTCCCAAAGGAAATTGATCGAAAATGAACGGAAGAAACTTTCCGCCGACAATCAGGAAGCGATAGAGGCTATCGCGGAAAAGGAAGCTCTTTTGTTTGAACCTCCGGCATTGCCAAAATTGTTTTTGACCGATGCGACAACGGAAAGTTTGGCGAGCGCGTTATGCGAACAAGGAGGAAAGATTTCTATTATTACTGACGAGGGCGGCATTTTAGACACCTGTTCCGGCCTTTACACGGGAGGCTTGTCGAACATCGACGTTTTGCTGAAAGGTTGGGACGGCGGAAATCTGTGTATTAAACGCCGGGATCACGAAGTCTATCTCTCTCCGTTAATTACGATATTTATGATTGTTCAGCCGGTCATTTTTGAAAATATGGCTAAAAACAGGAACTTTATCGGAAAGGGCTTTTACGAAAGATTCCTGTTTTGCGAGCCCTCCTCCAAAATTGGATATAGAACGCACCAAGGACAAGCCATTCCATTAAAACTAACTAAATCCTACGAAGAAGCCGTTACGGAACTTCTAAAAATACCGACTCCGCGTTCTCCCGCCAAAATCAGATTGTCAAAAGTCGCCAGTTCTCTTTGGGCGGAGTTTCAAAACAAAGTCGAAAAGGATTTAAGGAAAGGCGGGAAAATGGAGATATGCCAAGGTTGGGGAGGAAAACTTTGCGGACAATGTTTGCGCCTTGCCGGTTTACTGCATATTGCACGATATAAGGGCAATTCGTCTCCGATCAACGGAGATACAATGCGCGATGCGATAAAGGTTTCTTCCTGCCTTATAAGTCACGCGACAAAAATCTTTGACAACTTCATTCTTTCATCTGATTTGCGAATTAAAGAGGCTTCTGTCATTTGGGCTACCATACAAGGATTTCAGAAGCCGGTTGTTTCGCAACGAGAGATCGTTTACGCGTTCCGGCATAAACTTTGCGCGGATCAGATCAAAGAGCGACTGGAAATCCTAATCGAACGAAATCTCATTAGCGAACCGATAAAAGTTCCCGGATCAAAAGTCGTGAACTATCTTGTCAATCCAAAAGCAAAGAGAAAATCTGATGTTAAATCCTGAATTAAAGAAAAAACGAGATGTTCGTCTGAACGTCCTGATTGAGAAGTTTCAAAAAAAATTGAAAGAGATGAAGAAAATGATAAACAGGACTGAAAAAAAACAGAATGATGGAATACACCCCTTATCGAACGTATTGAACCGTTAAGAACGCATACAAACGTAGAAAACGTATGCGAACGTAAACAATCGAAGGACATCGTTTCCGAAACATCCGAAGAAGTTGCGCCGGTTTTGAAAAGGAAGTATAAATGAGTCAAACTATTGAAATACCCCCTAAGGCGAGGAAGAAAATGGACAAGGACACCTTGTTGAAAGGCGAGAGTAAAACGCTTGAATTTAAGGCGGCTCTTTCGGATTCTTACCTGAAAACCGTTGTGGCGTTTGCCAATACGGACGGCGGACAGTTGGTGTTCGGTATCGACGACAAAACACGCAAGATTGTCGGCGTAGATAAAGACGAAGTTTTCAAAATAATGGATTCCATCGCCAATGCTGTTTCCGACGCCTGCCAACCGAAAATCATTCCCGACATCGCTTTTGAAACGATAGAGGATAAGACGGTCGTCACGGTTGACATCGCGGCGGGGTTCAACCGTCCCTATATGCTGAAAAGTGGAGGATTGGACAAAGGCGTTTATGTCCGTGTCGGAGCGACTTCCAGACCGGCGGATTTGGAACAAATACGGGAAATGATGTTGGACGGTTCCAATCAATCCTGGGACGAGCAGATTTGTCGGGACTATACGCTGACCGACCGCGCCGTTAAAAGGCTTTGCGCCGACATCAACAAATACAGAACCGAAAAAGACGGAAAGAAAGCCCCGAAAGCGACAAAAGAAAGTTTGATCGGTTGGGGCGTATTGAAACAGGACGGAACGGAAATCCTGCCGACAAACGCTTTTGCTTTATTGGCGGAAAATCCGTTCAGACAGGCTAAAATACAATGCGCTGTTTTCAAAGGAACAGACAAAGTTTTCTTTCTTGACCGCAAAGAATACGAAGGTTCGCTTTATAGCCTGCTTGAAGACGCTTATCAGTATGTTTTGCGGAATATCAGAATGGGAGCGATTATCGAAGGTTTAATCCGGCAGGATAAATTCGAACTTCCGCCCGCCGCCATTCGAGAAATGATTTGTAATGCGATCTGTCATCGTTCCTATATGGACGAGGGAATGATTCAGGTTTCCGTATTTGACGACCGATTGGAAGTTTCCTCACCAGGGACGTTATGCCGTGGATTGACGTTGAAAGACGCGTTAAAAGGACGATCGAAACCGAGGAACAAAGTCATCGCCGATGTGTTCAGCCGTATGGGAATCATCGAAAAGTGGGGAACGGGACTTCAAAGGATCGTGGATTTAGCTAAACAAGAGGGTTTGAAAGAGCCGGTTTTTGAAAATAACGATTCTTTCTTCCGTGCGATTTTGTATCGTGGAAAGGAAGAAACTACCGCAAAAACTACCGCAAAAACTACCGCAATTATTTTAGACGCTCTTTCGGACAATCCGAATATCACGTTAAAGGAATTAGCCTCTATGACAGGACTATCAGTTGATGGTGTGCGTTGGAATCTGTCAAAGCTGAAAGAGGAAAACAAGATAGAACGTATTGGCGGTAACAGAAGCGGTCATTGGGTTGTAAAAGACAAAGGGGAGTAAAACTCCCCTTTTCCGTCACATAATGATTTCGCCGCAAAAATTGGAATAAATCAGAATTTATTTTTCAGAGAAAATGTCGTATATTGACAGTAATAAATGTCGTATTTTGACAAAAGAAACACTTTATGAAAACAGCAGAAACTCTTTTAGGAAAGATAAAATTGCGAGTAAAAAAACGAAAGGATCGCGCTTTCGTTTTGAATGATTTTCACGACTTTATAGAAAGATACGATTACGACCAGGTTCTGCGGGCGTTGCGGGTTTTAGTCAAAGAAAAAATCCTTATCAAAATCGGCCGGGGAATATATGCCAAAACGAAAGTCTTTTCCAACGGAACGGTAACATTATGTTCCGATTTGAGCGAATTGGCGGAAGAAGCCTTGAAAAAATTGGGGGTTAAAACTTCAAAGTCGAAGTATTGGGTCGATTATAATACCGGCAAAACGACACAAGTCCCGACAGGCAGAGTCATCGCCGTCAATAAAAGAGTTCGTCGTAAAATCAATTATAACGGTTATGAAATCGAATTTGAAAGTATGTAAACAAATAAAGAAGTTTATTTGTTTTTTGAGATGATTGTCTATAACAAAGGGGAGTAAAAACTCCCCTTTTCTCACATAACGATTTCACCGGTTTTCTCTTGCATTTTCTCCTGTCCTTTGGACTTGGAACGTGTCGGTTTCGGAACGTCCGCCCGCGACAGGGAGGGTAATTCCTCTTTTGACGGAACCTCCATAGCGTTGGATTTGCCCTGCGATTTCTCGACCATTTTTTCAAAGCGTTCTCTGGTATATCCGGCGACGTTCATCAGGGCGTTGATGTCTTTGCCCTCGTGGATCATTTTCTGGACGAACGCCGGACTGTCCAATTTGTTGCGGGCTTTCATCCATTCCGCCTTGTCGATTTCCTCCTGCGTCATTTCTTTGGTGTTGCGGAATTGCTGATAGGCGTTGTCGATCCGCGTATTGAAGCCGTCTTTCCCGTCCAGCCGTTCAAATTTGACCCACAACTGATCTTCTTTCGCGTAAACGGACTTCACGCGAACGGGGGCGATTTCATATCCTTTGAATTTTTGTTCTTTTCCGAACTCGCCATCAAAGACAGGTCGGCGAATAAGCCCCTCCTGCCCTGCTAAAATGTTTTTCGTCGGTTCGATGTTGGCAAATGTTTCGTCCAATGCCGTAGTGGTATTTTCAGCCATAAAGTTTTCTCCTAACAATGCGTTCGATTTAGCGGTTGTCACACACGCTTAAACGAGGTCTGATTGGTGCGGAGAAAATTCTCGGCATTGTTAAAAAACAGAAAACATCATAATCGTGTAAAATCATAAAAACAATATGTAATTATAATTGCGTTTTATTACGAATAATTGTTTTTAATTGATATTTATTGATTATAATTAAAATACTAAAAAATATTTTTCAAAATCTATTGCTTTTATATTTTTTACATATAAACTTGTATTCGGTTTTTACCAACAGGAACATTTTTGTTGCTGCCTTTAAAATATCCTTAAACAAAGGGAGCAACATTTATGTCATGCGGAACAAAAACGCTCGGCGCGATTTGCGCTATCAGTTTAAAAATCACCCTTGTCGCAGTTTTAATAATGAGCCTGCCCGATATCGCAAACGCCGCGATGCCAATGCTCAATACAAATCCGTTTACCCAAGCTCAAACAGCTATTCAGACATTAATCGAAAACGCCATTACGCTTGGCAAGTGGCTCGCAATGGCAAGTATGGTCGTTTGCTTTTTAGCCTCGACGACTGGCCGCTTTAACAAAGAGGCCTGTATCAAAGTCGGAATAATTATGGCTGCCTTTTCAGGACTGGGTTGGATTGTCGAACTGTTTATGGGGGCTGTATGAGGTCTTCACGGATATACGGTTCGGTTCTCAAACCACCCAAACTTTTATTCGCGGCGACAAGCCTGCTTTATTTAGAAGTGTTCGGCGCAATCGTTTTAACTGTTCTTGTTAAAGAGCCGATTATGACGGTCATCTCCCTGACTCTTTCGCACTTGTTTTGTATTCATCTGACAAACAGAGAGCCTCATATCAACAACATTTTACGGAACTTCTATATTCGAGTTCGAGAGTATGTAGGCATCAAATCGGAAGGACAACCAAGCTTTTTGACTAAACGGCTTTTGAAAGAAACGGGGGTTCTCTATGAATTATGAATTTTTGTTTCCATTGATTGGTGCGGGAGTTTGTACCACATTCGGTTATAAAAAAATTGCACCTAAACGAAGCTCTGCTGATTTAACATTTGTCGAAGACGAAGTTCCGTTGATCGGAATTAAAGAAGACAGCCTTGTTTTAGCTCAAACAGATCAAGTCTTTAAGGTTGTTGCTTTATCAGGTCAAAGTATCGCAGGCAAACGCGCTGATGATTTAGAAAAAGCGACAGCTGCACGGGCGTTATTCTTTCGACGCATATCAGAAAGCAAAGTTCATTTACGCCTTATCAGCCAAAAGACATTAACACCCGTTTCAAAAAAGCCGCCGTGTGGTAATCCGTTCTTGGACGCATTGGTCGAACGATGGGAAAGCGGACTTGAAACATCATTTAAGACACGGCACTACATCGTCGTGTCCTCATCTTCGGAAAGCGATGTGGATGCCGTTATCCGAGAAATCTTCATCGCTCTTTCCGATTTGGAGCCGGTTGTCCTGACGAAAATCGGCAATGAAGGAGTTTCCCCGTTGCTGACGTTTTTATCTTCTTTCTATAACGCAGAAGAAATCCCCGTTTCCGACAAGGAAAAGAACATTCACCGTATCGAACGTTCAAGGATAAAGATCGACCGGAACGGACTGATTACACAGACGCGAGGAGCGACGGACACGTTCCGTCTGACTTTCGGAATTAAGGACTTCGGGGAAAGTGTTTCTCAAAAGATTTTTGACGGATTATTAGCTCTTCCATATCCGATTACGGTTTCAGTTCATGCAGTTCCCGTTTCAAAAAGTATGGCATTGTCTTCTTTAGACAAGCGCAAAGTACAAATGAATCTTGGCAAGCGTGAATTCAATTCTCTGACGAATGAAGAAATCCGTGAATTGAGAGATATTGTCGAAAGCGGTAAGGAAGCTTTGATTCAAGCGGAGTTCAGCATTTTTCTGAACTTGTCTGACAAAGCTAAAATACAGACAGCCGTTCATGACGTTTACGGAGTATTGGGTAAATACGGTGTTCGTCCCGTTTTAGAGGAACAACTCGCATTGCCTAAATTTTGGGGACAAGCTCCGGGACGGGATTATTTTAATCGTGAACTGTTGTTGACCTCTGACAATTTGGCCGATTTATGCCCGATGACAAAAGCGGAAACCGGATTAAATCGCTGTGATTGGGGAGACCGTCCCGTTTGTTATTTTCCGAGTGCGCCTTCCGGCAATCCGTTCGGATTTACGTTTCATGCAACCGCAGAAGATCAAGCTCCTCCGCATTGCGCCGTGTTTGCTCCGACCGGAAGCGGAAAGACGGTGTTGATACTTCATTTAGTCAGTCAGGCATTGGCGGCATATCCCGATTTATCCGTATTTATGCTCGATCGAGACAACGGCGTGACGGTGTTCTCGGATTTGGTTGGCGGAACGTATCATCAAATCCGTCAGGACGGAGCGATCAGTCTGAACCCGTTTGATTGCGGACCGGGAGAAGAAACCACGTTAAATCTGTTTATGCAAATTCTGACGAATGCGGAAACGGAAGCGGAAAAGAAAGACATACGGATATTTGTTTCCGAGATGATGAAACAGCCTCGATACGGCAGACGTATGGATTGGTATGGAAACGAATTGGCTCCGAACGGACTGTTTAAAGAAAAACTTGAAAAATGGATCAGAGGCAACACGCTGAACGCCAAATTGTTTAACGGCATCAGAGATACGCTTGATATGACGCAAAGCCGATTAAACGTGTTCGGATTGGATAACGTGAAAGATGATGCGAACGCTGCGGCGGCATTGTTCTTTTACTTGTTTAAGAAAATCGAGAAGAACGCTCAAATCGGCAAACCGTCGTTGCTGATTGTTGACGAAGCTCCAACATTGCTTTCATCAGCTCCGTTGAAATCGGAAATCGAGAAACTCCTTAAAACCGCGCGAAAGCAGAGAATGGCGATTTTTATGGCGTTTCAAGGAACGAACGATCTGAAAGCTTTGAACATTAAGGAAACGATTTTAACGAACTGTCACACGCGTTTTTTCTATGACGGTTGTGCGGGAACGCCAAGAGAAATTGACGGATTTAATTTAACGGAAAGCGAAACGGACTTTGTCCTGACGAAAGGCGCACGGATTGAAGGCGTTCAACGTCCGGTTTTGATGCAACGAAACGGCGTTAACGTGTTTCTGGAAACAGATATGAGTTGCCTCGGCAATTACTTGAATGCTTTTAAAGGAGGCGCAAAAGCGGTTCGTTTTCTGGATTACGCAAAATTGTACAAACCTGAAAATCCGGCTGCTTATTACCTCAAACATTATGGGGCTGAACGATGAGGAAATTTATATTGTTTTTAATCTTCATGTTTCCTTCGCACGGATATTGCCAGATGGCGGTTATTGACACAAACAGTCTGGCGGAAAGTATCAAACAAAACGCAACGATGTCTGCGATTTTAGAAAACGGAAGAGCACTTTGGGATACGACCAAAGAAGGTTTGGAAGCGACAAAACAGATTACGGATACTGTGGGTGGAGCAGTTTCTTTGTCCTTAACGGCTCAAAGTTTTATCACAAGCTCAAGCCAGTTGCTTCAATGCGTAACGCCGGACTTTCTTTTAAACGGAACAAGCTTTGAAATCACCAACATCTGTACGGCACAGGACTATATCCGACAAGCTTTGGATTTACCGACTGACAATGACGTTCAAGGCGCATTGAATACGGTATCCGGCACGGTTGGCGGCAATTATTCGTGGCGAGGAATTACGACCGGAACAAATCGAACGAAAAAACAATGGCAGAAGATCAAAAAAGCTCGCACGGATTTCCATAAAAAGAGCGTAGACGACGGATTGGCAAACGCCATGGCCGTTAAAGCGGAGGCAAAGACACTAACGAAAGCGGCAAGCTCGATCATTCAAGATACGAACTCTTCGCTGACCATTATGGAAAAGCTGTCGCAAACAAATCGAGCATTGGCAGACATTCATTCTGCCCTTACTCAACAAAACATTTTAATCGCAAACATTTTGCAGGTCATCGCATCGAAAGAAAAGCTTGTCGAAGGGACAATAGCCTTTGATGCGGCTTTAACACAGACACAGGAGAAAAAAGAATGAAACAACTGACGATATTGGCATTACTGACCGTTTTGACAGCGTGTTCTACGTCGCAAAACGTCAAGGGAATAGGATCTGGTACGGACAGTTACAAAGAAAGTCCGTGCGCTTGTCTTGTCATCGAACAGCCGAATTACGCAAAAGGATAAATATATGTTCAAGACGGAGGAAGATTTGAAAAAAGCTTTTAAAATAGCGGCACAAGCGGAAAAGCTCCGATTGAAAGACGGCAGTTTTCCTCCGTTCGTTCTACCCAACGAAATCGAAATGATGCAATATGTTTTTGATAACCTTCTTCCTAAAATCAAGGAGCTTCGCACACGACAGATAATCTGGCTTCGATCACAAGGCAAATGTTGGAAAAGCGTAGCCAAAGAGGTCGGATTAACTGAAAGTCAGGTCAAGCGTGTATTTGTGAAAGAAATCGCATTTTTAAGAAAAACGTGATTCTTATAACTCTCGTTGTATAGGAAAACGTGATTCTTAGAGTGCATTTCATATTGAAAAACGTGATTTTTGAGATAAAATAATATCAGAAAAACGTGATTTATCCAACAAATCGAGGCCTGATATGTTCCGAAAAGCCGAGCAAAAGTTTCACGAATGGAAAAATAATCCCAATAAAAAGGCGTTGTTAGTAACAGGAGCGCGTCAGATCGGAAAAACATATCTGGTGCGTCAATTTGGGAAGTCGAATTACGACAAATTTGTCGAAATCAATTTCCTGACGCAACCGAGCGCAATGGAGATCTTCAAAGGCGATTTAAACGCGGACACTTTAATTATGAATTTGACCGCTTTTTTGGGAACGTCTTTAGAAAAAGGCAAAACGCTTGTTTTTCTAGATGAAATACAAGAATGTCCGAACGCTCGGACAGCAATCAAGTTTTTAGTTGATGACGGACGTTTCGATTACATTGAATCCGGTTCTTTATTGGGGGTGAACTATAAACACGTTCCATCGTTTCCTGTCGGATACGAACAGACTTTTCAAATGTATCCGATGGATTTTGAAGAATTTTGTCTGGCGAACGGTGTTCAACCCGAAACGATCAAATATTTGAGCGATTGTTTTGATAAACGCGAACCGGTATCGGACGTTGTTCACAATAAAATGACAGATCTGTTCCGGTATTATGTTATTGTCGGCGGGATGCCCGCCGTTGTTCAGACTTTTATCGACACACATGACATTGGGCGCGTTGTTGCTTTGCAAAAGGATATTTTGGCACAGTATCAGCAAGATATCAGTCAATATACACAGGATAAAAAGACGAAAGTCAAAAACATTTTCGATCAGATTCCGGCACAGCTAGACGATAAGAACAGACGCTTTACGTTAGCCGCGATTGACCAAAAAGTGCGTTTGCGCGAATACGAAGATGCCTTTCTATGGCTGCAGGATGCAGGCGTAGCTTTACCATGCTATAATTTATCGGAACCTAAAATCCCGTTAAAAATCAACGAACAAACCCGTTTGTTTAAGTTGTTTATGAGCGATACAGGATTGCTTTGTGCAATGGGAATGGAGAATGTTCAATTCGATATTTTGCGCGGCGATTTGTCCGTCAATATGGGGAGCGTTCTGGAAAACATGTTTGCGCAGATACTTAAAGCGAACGGCTTTACGCTTCGCTATCTGAACAAAAAAAGTATAGGAGAATTGGACTTTATCGTTCAACGCGGAAACAAGGTTGTTCCCATTGAAATCAAATCGGGAAAGGACTACAAAAAACATGCGGCTTTGGATAAGGCCTTAAAGGTTAAGGAATGGGCTCTGGAACAAGGCATCGTTTTTTGTTCAGGTAATATCGAAGCTATCGGTCAAATCCTTTATCTGCCCTGGTATATGGCGATGTTTTTCAAACAACAGGATTTAAATGGTTTGAAAGTGACTGTTGATGTGAATTTTTGAACGGAGAGTTTTTATTCATAATGCTCCGAAAAGCTCCGAAATGATATTCGGGGCTTTTTTATATGCGCGATAAACTTTTCTCCAAAGAGAAATGGAGGAAACAAATGGCATCAAAATCCATAAAGATTAAGCAGAAATACTTGGATTTGGGACGTATTGAGGCGTTGCAGGGCAAGTTGGAAGAGAAACTTCCGGCGGACAGCGGTTTACATTTGGACGTGATAATCGCGTTGTCAATTTTATCGGAATGTTTCAAATACGGTTTTGTTGAAAGGGTTGACGAATGACGTCGGAGAAACAAGAAGCGACCTTAGAACAACCTGAAACATCGAACATCAGCTATCTGCGGCGATTGGAAAAAAGCGTCAACATTCTGACCAAGATTGCGGCAGTCAGTGTTTTCGCCGTTATCGGCAGTTTCAGTACGATACTGGCGTTGTTTCCGTTAAAGAAAACGGAAACCGTATTTGTATCGATGAAAGACGGACAACAGATGGTTCGATTGTTGCCGCAGGAAATCGACCGGACGACGAAAGAGGAATACATCCGTTCGGTTTTGTTTGAATACATCAGGAAACGGGAAACGATCAACTTTGTTGACGAGGGGGAACGATTTGCATGGGTTCAGGCATTCACTCATCCTCAATGGTTTAAGCTGTTTGCCGGACATATGAACTCAAGCAATCCGGACAGTCCTTTACTTTATTACGCAAAGAACGAACTGACGCGGGATATTTACGTTCAGACGTTGGAAGCGATACCGGACACGGATCACATTTGGCGAGCCGAATACATCGCGACAGACCGCAAAAGCGGCCAGAACGTCAGGACAAAAAGCTTTGTCGCGACATTCAAGGCATACACGACGGCAATTCAGACGGACAGGACGAAAGCGAGCCTAAATCCGTTCGGTTTGATTGTTGAGAACTATGCCGTTTCGGTCAAAGGCCGCCCAAACGATAAGGAAAACAATTCATGAAAAAGAGACGTTTGATATTGGCAATGATGATGTTGCCGTTAATGAAAAGTATTGCGATTGCGGCTCCTGTTTCTCCGTTAAAACCCGCTCCTTCGCCGATAAAACCGGTTATCAGACAGGAAGAAACTCCTGTTGCGGCACCGGCTCCCGTTGTTGAAGTGAAACCTCTTACGATGGAGAAGAAAGATGAAGAGGAGTTGCTTAAAAACATAGACGCAGTTTTGTCCGGCAAATTTTCAAAAGCTATTGAATACAGACCTCCCCTACCGTTGACGCAAAAAGCGTGGAGCAGACAGAAAACGGAAACAAAGGCCGGGAACAAGGTTTTTGTATGGGGACGAGGCCGAACGTTCAAAGTGATTTTGCGTGAAGGTATGGGGACGGTGTTCAAACTGCCCGATTGGGATAGCCTTGACCAGTCTGTTTTAGCCGACAGCGTAAACTTTCGCCAAAAGGAAATGAACAATGCCTCAATGCTGTATGTCGAAGCTTTGTCAGCCGGTGCTGATACCAGTCTGACGATCATCGGCAAGAGCGGAAACATCTATAATTTTTATTTGGCAAGCGAAAGTGTTTATTCGGACAACATCAGCGATCAGGTGGTTTATGTGGACGCCGCGATGCCGAGCGTTAAGAACTTCTTTGACACGGAAGGCGATTTAAAGCGCAAAGAAAGCGTGGAGAGCCTTGAGAAACTAACAAAAAACGACAAGAAAACGTGGCTGAACGAATTGAAGTTCAATCCGACGAAGATCCGTCACGATGTCGATATGCGGGGCAGTAAGGAGATTGCTCCCGTTTTAGTGTTCAGGGACGAACGTTTTACATATTTGGATTACGGTGCGGACAGCGACAGTCGTATTTGGCCTGTTGCTTATCAGGTTGTGGATCGCGTTGATCAACCGGTCAACATGAGGAAGTCACCGGATGGTCGATATATGATTGTTGAGACCATCAATCCGATCACCTTGCGTTACGGGGAGAAGACCGTATGTTTAAAAAGACACTCGGACTGATACTAACGGGAGGAATTCTCGTTACGCAAACGGCCTGCGATAAAAAGGATAATCCGTCGCCGCCGGACGTCGTTCCGATTACGGCGGATTATCCGGCCGACTATTTTACGGTTTTGCCTCCTCCCCCCCAACCTGAGGTTCAAACGGTTTACGTTCAAAAGGAAATCGAACGTAAAGCGGAAGAACACGCCCAAGAAAAAGCTATAAAGCTGATTGAACAGGAACGTCAGAAGTCAGTCGTTAAAGAGCAAAAAGCCAAACAAAAGAAAGCCGAAGAAAAAAACGGCTTTCGGGAATACGTCAAAAAGCGATCGGAACTGATCCGTGTTTTAAGAAGACAAACGGGAGGTTCTTTTTTAACGAAAGGACACCCGGTTGAAGAAGCTCCGTCGGAGAGAAAAAGAATTACTGTTCAAACACCGATGAAAGACAAAGGATATGCGGCTTTATCGGTTGAAAGTTCTTATCCAGTGGATCGTTCGTTTGTTTTAACGGAGGACAGAACGATTGCCGCCATTTTATTGGACGGCATCAACAGTCAGATTCCGGGAAGCGTTCGGGTTATGGTTGCAGAAGACGTGTTCGGAGCGGACGGTCGTTACAAGCTTTTAGAAAAAGGCGATGTCGTTTTAGGCAGATACGACAAGACGACAAAGGTGGGAGAAACGCGGATAGGCGTATCTTTTTACCGGATTATCCGTTCTGCCGACGGTGCAGAGATTTATTCTGCGGGATCGGCGTTTGCGTATGCGGCGGACAAGATGGGACGGACCGGCCTGATCGGTGACGTGGACAACCGGAATTGGGAACGCTACGGATTGGCATTTGGCACGTCTTTGATTGGCGGTTTGGCCGGATTAGGCAAATCAAAGGTGGACGGTGACGAATACGAAGAATTTTGGAATCGCCTGTCCGACAACACGACTGAGATCACGACAAAAATCTTGGAACAGTACATGGATATCGCCCCGATTATCACCATAGCTCAGGGCGAGCCGATATTGATTCGTTTAGCTGCGGACATTCGTCTGAAACACCCTGAAAGGATAAATAATGAAACGGATAACTAAGATTAGAATAAAGCGCAAACTGCCTTTTGTTTTGATAACCGGCATGAGTCTGATCGCCGTATGTTGCTTGGCATCCGAAGATATTGAAGAAGAAACGTTTTCCGCTCAGATCAAAACGGACGTTGTTTTGAATGCAAAGGAACCGGTTTCGGGAAGTCTTTTGGGATTACAAGACGACAGCCGTTTTAAGGGATACGATTTATCTCTTATTGAACTGAACGGAAACATATCTTCCGTTGAGAAGGAAGGTTTCGGAATAGATTGGAACGAGCTGAGAAATATTCAAAACGACCGTTTTGTAGGCTTGCCCGTCCCGATGACGACAGAAGATAAAACAAACGGCGAAGTATTGGAACAAAACAAGATTGTTCCCATTACGGGGGCAAGAAATCAGCTTGTGACGGTATTGCCTGTTTTGTTCGACAATGCTGTAACGACAAACAAACAGGAAGAAACCGATGGTAAGCAAGGCGGCGTTACGGTTATTCCTGCGGTAGGTTCAGACAAAGAAGAAGGAATAAACGATAAGTATGATTCATCCGCGATTGATGTGAATGAAAAACCCGAAGATGAAATCGCCTTTAATCTCGAAGCCTGCCCTATTCGGATTGATTGGGAAAACGAGCTTGTTTATTCCCAAAACGAAGTTGTCAAATCCGTAAACGGAGTTGAAACCGAGCGTCAAGGATGTCAGGACGCAGACTTCCCTGTTGAAATCATCAGGTCTTACAACGAGTGCGGAGATGATGTCGTCTTGCCGGAAATGAAGGTTTACAAGATGTATAAGCCTTATTATCTGGCAGACGGCGAACAAAAGTTTTTAAAAGACTGCACGCGCGATAATGAATTGTCATACGAAATCAAGGAAAGCCTGTTTTGCACACCGTTAATCGACATGAAGCAAAAAAACGTAAAAGAGCTTTCTTCGCTTTATTACACGGATGACACGGCACGGGATATTACCGTATCCGAGTGTCAGGAACGTGAAACAACTCGAACATTTGATCTTAAATTCACTTACGACACCTGTTCCTACCGTTTGGACAGCGAAGACGGAATTGCGTATCAGCAAGGAAAATATGTGTATGACAAGGACGATGTGCGTGTAGACGTTACACCGTGTCAAGACAGTGAAAAAACCTATGAGATCAAGAACGAGTTTTGTTATTACAAAGAAAACATGCTTTCCAAAAAGATGATCCGTTATGAACGTCAAAAACTGCATACGATCAATGGAATAGTATATATCAACGAGTGTCAGCCTGTCGGTCAGACGGACATTATTGAAACTGTTAACGGATGCGACACGTTGCATACCGACGACTTTAACGGAGGATTTTCTTATGGTTGGAGCCGTTATTATTACGTCGATAACGATGACAGGACAAACTTTATCACTGAATGCGCCGTATCATCGACTTTTTATCCGCATCAGGCCGTTATTGAAGATTGGTCGGTTGATTTTGATGCACAAACGGCGACGTCTTTAATCGCTTATTATATTGACTTACCTTCCGGCAGAACGAAGATATCCGAAGCCGCCGTGACAAAACACAGTATGGTTATTCCTTTGGCCAAACAGTCGGAAGAGATCGTTGATACCGGAGAAATCAGTTATGATGGTTGTTTGGAAAACGAGAAACAACAGATCAAAACGGGGTATTTGTTGCCGAATGGCGAGACGGTATATCAGTTTGTTGATTTAGCCGAACCGAAATCCCGTTATATCTGCCAAGATGAAACGCAGACTGCCGGTGTCGGCGTATATGCCGGGTGGTATAAGAAACGTCCGAGCAAGTTCAAAAGTCACGTCACTTATTACAATCAGGGTGCTTATTATTACAAAAGAACCAAGAGCTATAATCCGGTAACGAAACAATACATTTGTTCTGCTTGGACATATACGGGACAGAGCGTCGGCGGTTCACGTTCTTGCTCATCGGCTGCGTGTTCCGGCCCGGCGTGTCAAGGGATCCAATATGATGCGGGAGGCGGCACTTGCGTATCCAATGCGATACAGCCGAATTTGCCCTGTGGATAATGCGATCGCCTTAAAAAACGCCTTGCGTCCGTTGGAACCTTATCTGGAACTGACGGGAACGAACGAGGTCATTGTCAATCGGGAAAAAGAGGTCGTCTTGGAAACGGCTTCCGGTTGGGAGTTCGTTCCGGACGGGAACATCACGAAAGAGATGTTCCTGTCTATAGGCCGTATTTTAGCCAACCGTTCCGGAACGGATTTTGATGCGCATCCGTATTTAGGAGCAGAGCTGCCTGACGGGCATCGTATTCACTTATGTATGGGAACGACGATAGAAAGCGGTCTTTGTGCGGCTGTTCGTTTGAAACGGTCAAGAAAGCTCTCGATAGACAACTTTTTAACGGAGAAATCCTTTGCGCCGAAGCCGGAAATGACATTCGACTTTGACGATATTCCGAACAGTCTGAAACGGCTTGTTATGGAAAAACGGAACATTTTGATCAGCGGCGCGACCAGTTCGGGCAAGACGAACCTCTTAAACGTGCTGTTGAAGTATGTTCCCAAAACCGACCGCTTTCTTTCTATGGAAGACGTGCGGGAATTGGACACGAGCCATTTATTGAACACGGTTCACTTTGTCCTGCCGGACAACGGGGCTGAAACGGAAATCACTCAAAACGACGTGATCGACGCGATGATGAGGTTGCGTCCCGACCGGATCGCTTGCGGCGAATTGAGAAGCCGGAACACTTGGACTTTGCTTTCCTTACTGAACAACGGACATGGAGGTTGCATGACAACAATCCATGCCGGTTCACCGCTTCATGCGATCAGCAAGGTCGTGACGAACGCCATGACCGGCGACAAGTGCGTGGATAAGGACGTTATGGAAAAGATCGTTCGCGAATGTCTGGATTGCATTGTTCAGATCAAGGTCAGTCAAGGCGAACGCTATATCTCCGACATTGCTTTAAGAGGGAAAGACTACTAATGACACCGTGGAGCGAAACATCACAAAAGCAGAAAAACAGCATTTATGCCGGAATCGGTCTGTCCGTCTTATGTGCGGTTTATTGCCTGATAATCCGGCTGATCGTCGTCGTGAACGGGGAAAGCCGCTTCTTCGATTGTCTGATCTATACGGTCAAAGTGCTTTTGGGCGGCTCGTTCGACGGGGTTGACGGGACGGCGTTTGCCGTCGGATTCAGCGGTATTATCCTTTTGCTCCTTGTTATCGGTTGGGGCGCGTTCGCTTTTATATCGGCGGAGGAAGCCCCTTACGGCGAAGCGCGGTTTGCGACCGGTTCCGACATCAAGAAAATAGGATTGCTCGATGAGGAAAACGCTTCCGGCATTATCGTCGGCAAATCGGGACAGCGGCTTTTATCCCCGAACTGCTTGCGGCACGGTATTGCTCTGGCTCCGACAAGAAGCGGCAAAACGGCGGGCTTTGTCATTCCGTCCGCTTTGTCGTTCAAAGGTTCCCTTGTCATCGTCGATCCGAAAGGCGAATTGGAAAAGCTGCTTGCCAAACCGTTGAAGAAAACGGGCCAAACCGTTTATACGATCGACTGGTCGGACGAATACTCGAAAGATTCTTGGAATCCCTTGTCGTTAAAGGTGTTTCCGTCCGTGTTTACCTCTTTCGGGGAGGCGGAACGACAGGCGGAGCGTATCGCCGCGATGCTTGTCGGCCAAAAGGGACAGACGGAAGACCATTGGGAAGCAAACGCAAAAAAGCATATCGCGGCGTTGATTTTGTTGTCCGTTTATTTGGGCGAACTGTCGGAACTCCGGCTTGATCCGCGTTATCCCCAAACCATCAAGGACTATAACGAACTTCACGAACCGCATTTGTCAAAGGTCTATCACTTCATCGCCAAAGATGTCGATGTCGCAAAACTTCTAAGCGGAGACGAGGAAGCGTTGACAAGTGCGAAACAAAACCTTGAAGAACTGATTTCTTACGCAGCGTTTGTTCACGCTCCCTTTCGCATTTTGAACGACTTGTCGGCTTGGCGGAACGCGCCGGATAACGAAGCCGGATCGCATATGACGACTTTCCTGTCAAAACTTCAAATCTGGCGCAGTCAGGCGGTCGAGGGGGCAACCCGGAACTGTTCTTTTGAATGGCAAGATTTAAGGGATTCCCCTTGTGCCGTCTTCATCAAATTCCCGCAAAGGGACGCTCAATCTTTGGGCGTTCTGACGGCGTTGTTCTTTGAAACATTCTTCGGTTGGGCGTTGGATATTCCGAGAAAGCCGTTGGAATGTCCAATTGCCATTCTCGCCGACGAGTTCGGAAGCCTGCCTAAAATCAATCTAATGACCGACTTCCTTTCCAAAGGCGCGGGAATGGGAGCGGTCATCTGGATCATCGTTCAGGACTTCGCGCAGATCAAGAAGATCTACGATGACAAGGGCTTTGACACGATCAAAACGAACTGTTCCTATTTATTGGTTTACGCGCAAAACAACTTCAACACGCAAAAAGAACTGTCCCAAATGACCGGAAAAACGACGGAACAGCGGCGGAGCCTGTCGCGGTCGAGCAAAGGCGATACGTCCGTTTCCCATAACGCCGAGGGGCGTGATTTGATGTCTGTCGCAGATTGGGGAGCCATTCCGTTCGGGCGGCACATTCTGTTGTGTCAAGGATTTATGACACGCCCCGTTTATTGCGAAACCCCGCTTTACTTCAACGAGAAACGATTTACGGAGAAACTTGATGGCTGAAACGTGCTATTCCTGTCAGATTTTTGACGTGTTCAATCAGAAAACGCTTCAATTTTGTCAGGCGTTCTTTGAAGCCGTAACGCCCGAATTGAAGTCGCTTTTAGCGTATCTGTTTATGCTTTGGATCGTGTATCGTCTTTGTGAAACGTTACTTGGCAAGGAACAACATCTGAAAGGCTTGATAAAAGAGTTCATCGACCTTTCGATTGCGACGGCGTTATTGCAGAGTTTCCAATATTGGAGCGGTATCTGCTTCTGGATTTACAATTTCGGAATGGAGTTGGGGATCAGAATCCTGCGGATCACGTCAGAGGGGCAAGCCGTTCTGAAATCTTCCTCCGGAACGGAAGCCCTGTTGACATATGTTGAATCCGCTTTCACGCCCGTTCTGGACAAGATCGGCGTGATGATGAGCGATATTTCATTAACAAGCCTTAAACTTGCCGTAGCAGTCATACCAGTCGCCGTCATTTATTTTTTGCTGTTATGGAAGATTTTTGCAAGCTTGTTTAATGTGTTCGTACAACTGTTTGCGATAACATTGCTTGCACCGGTTCTTTGCGCCTTTTACGCTTTCGAGCCGTTTCAACGGTTAAGCTACACGGCAATACGAATTTTGCTGACGAACAGCCTCCAAATCGTCCTGTCCTGCGGGACAATCGGCATAATCCTGACATACCTGAACAGCCTCAATATGTTCCAGGACAACAATGTTGCCGTAACGGTCGGCACGGTCGGATATATGCAAATGCTGTTCACCGGCGCACTTCTTTGGGGAGCCTACGGCATCATCATCGGAACACCTTCACAGATATTCAATGTGGGAAGTGCAAAAGATACTAATCCCGTACTGACTTTTATCGGAGGTTTGCCGAATACGGCCAGTAAATTTGTAAAAAGACATATTCCGTTCAGAAGCATGTGAATAGCTGAAAAGGATTATTAAATCTGAAAAAAATTTAGAGATTACTTTGTCGTGAATAAGGCAATATAAAACGCGGAATTAATTGATTTCTAAAATAACAATTGTCGACATTTGTTCCTGGGATACAAATTTTACTTGCAGATCGAATTCTGTTCAAACCCCTAGCTTTTTCTGTTTGACAAATGGGGAGAAGTACAAATCTATACTCCTCATGTTTTCACCAACACATCAATTATAGCTTCCAATACTTGTTAGCAGTATATTGTTACTCAAATGTTTCTATTTCATTTGCACATCCGCTGCTATATATGTTTCCCCTGTTCCCATTACAAAAATATCCATACGTCCTATGGCATCCAATTTTTGAGAAAGAGACCATGAGCGATAGAATGTATCTTTTCCACGGTTACTTACCATATTTCGCCAATATGTAAATCCTTTATCAAAAATAAAACTGACACATTTTTTGTTCGTTTCTATTTTTAATATTCTTTGATGTATTCCCCTTTTATCGGTTGTTATGCACTCTTTTTCTTCCGCAATATCATAAAAAATCCCATTGAACACATCTTCTCGATCTGCCGAAGACTGCCAATTATGGCTTATGGAATAGCTGTTTCTTTCTTCGCGAATATCTTTTGTGATTAAAGAAATTTTTTTAATCGTTCTCTTGCCTACGATAGCTTTTACAAAACTATGAAACAACGCTAAAGAAAGAGGAGATACCATAAACTGATCTTCGTATGAAATGGATATGATTTTTTCATCCGGCATAATAACAGCGTCGTCGTAAAACTGATAAAGCCTATCAAGCAACTTTTTCCCAAATGATTTGAAAGGAATCGGCTTATCGTCATCAAAAGAGCAGACTTTAGATCTTTTTGCATCATGTTCTTCGGGAAGCGGAAAATCTTTCAGCAAAAGAGGGAAATCAGACATTCTTAAACGTTCTAAATTAATAGGTTTGTTTTCAATAAATGCACTATTCACTGTTTCTTCCTCTGTCCGCCAGAGCAGCCAGTCTTTTTTTGTTTTGACAGCAGCTACGATACGACCTGCAGGAAGATCTCCTTCCATTTGACATATCCTGCAATATTCAGAAGCTGTCCGCCAATAACTGATCGGAGAAATCTTTGCGTTTTTATCCACGCAAATTTTGACTTTTCGCTTTAGATAGTCACTACTTTTTTTGATTTCCGAAACGGGATAAGAATTCAAATCATCTTCCTCATAGCCTTTTTTCAGGAAAAGATAGATTTCTTCTGCCTGTAAGTCTTCCGTGTTATTAAGAATTATTTCGATACTTCTGTTGTCAATACCTTCTGCCATTTCAGATACGGCATCCGTTCTATCCAGCTTATTCAGCCAGTTTTCGCTAAGGAACTCCAGTCCTTTTTTCCGGTCAAGATAACGGAAAATATAGGAATACTTCGTATCGTTTTGAATCAGGCATTTGTTGCACGCCGAAGAACAATCGCATCTGCTTAAAATATCCCGCGCATTATGCATAATTTCCGGAAAACTATTCCATATCTGATCCGAGGAACTGTAGCCGGCAGCATTCACATCGTAAAAATCGATCACATAAAACGAAGAACTTTCTTCCGCTGCCTGACGGACAATGATCGCGATTTCCGCATTATCAATCCCTAGCTTTTCTGCTATTGCAGAACGAATAGCAACGGCAAGCGTCCATGCATACGTTTTGCCTTCTTCCGTCGTCGGAATGGTTTCTCCATTCTCGTTTAAGAGCTTTAGTTCAAGAATATCTGTCGAATATGAAAAGCCCAATCCAATATCGTGTACTAAAGAATAATTTCTTCCGGAACATTCAGTTTTGTGTCTCAGCTTTTTATGGTTAGAAAGTTCACCTTCCGTCATTCGACCGCATTTCAGACAAAGAGTGTATCCTTGTCTCTGACTACCCATGGAATAGTGTGTTACTGTCGCATCAGCGGATCTCCGGTATTGCAGAATTGGGTTGTTTTTATATGGCGAAAAGTTTTCCGGCATATCGATTACGGGCTCTTCTGGCTGAATGAATTTCACCTTTGTGATATCCGTATGGGGCTCTACGCTTAAATCAGCGGAAAAACCAGCGGGTTCTATAAATCTGATTAATTTATCAGGGGAGATATCCGCTCCGCAGGAACAGTGAATTCTCTCGTAGTTAGGAGAAACACCGCCTTGTCCGCATTTTGTGCAGTGCCATATATATTTGATGGATTGTACTTCTGGTTTGTTACTATTATCTGCCGGAACATGCCAATTTAGTGTCAAGCCTTCCGATTTATAGACTAGGCCGTCGATGGCGATTTCAGAACCGGGAGCGTATTCCCTTAACGCCGTAATGATATCTCTTGTCGGCATTTCCCCGCGCGAGAACATAAAATCCTCGCGACGATTGGATGTCTCTTTTTTAGGAATAACAAAGGAAACGACATTTCCGGGAAAGCCGTATTTCGGCAACAAACCATCCTGAACAAATTCTTTCAAAATGTATTCTTCGACAAAGCGTTTATACTTGAAAAGAACCGCCCGAAAAGCCGGTTCGCCGGAATTTTTCCTCAGGATGACAGACAGCTCTTCGTCCGGATAGAAATCCATTAAATCGTTGACAATGCCATTATATTCTTTTTTCCATTTGTTATGAAAAACCTCTAAAGAATCATGAAAGCCTTGAAGCGCATCAGCCGGATCAATCAGAGACTGACCTATTTCGCGTATAAACATAAAGATTTCCAGTTTATCCATCAGCACCGATTTAGTCATCAAGTCTTTAAGATATCTTTTCAATCTTTTAAAATTCTGGCCGTCTTCGGATAAAAAAAGCCATTCCATATTCAATTTCGTCGTTTCTTCTGTGATGTTTTCATTCGCTTTAAGAAACTGTCCCAAAAGGATAGAATTGATGTGCCTTTGGATGATTTTTTTACTGTAGCTCTCCACGTAGGGAGCTTGAATCTTTGAGTTAAAGGGCCAAAGAGGATTTCTGAAAACATACATATCGTGTACGTTGTTTTTGCAAACGGTAAAAGCCAACGATTTTGCCTGATTACGTCTTCCCGCACGCCCTGCACGTTGCAAATAGTTCGCGGCAAACGGAGGAACATTGTTCATTACCACGACCGTCAGATCACCGATATCGATTCCCATTTCCATCGTCGTAGAGCAACTGAGAATGTTGATCTGTCCTCGTCCGAATTCTTCGGCGTATTTTTTCAAATTGGCACTGCTAATTTGCGCAGAATGTTCCGCAACCCTGTAATACACGGAACCGGAAATGACTTTTGAAGCGATTTCCGACCATTTATTTTCTTTCTTCAATTTTTGAATATCGATGTTATTATCCAGCCATTCCTGTCTTTTCAAGCGGCGTTCGTTTTCTGTTACACATCCTTTTTCAACCGATGTATCTAAAATGGGGATCGGGAACGAAGAACATTTTTCAAAAGAGTATGGGGATAATCCTTTCAGGGTCGTATCAAGCCACGTGTTTGTTTTTTCACAGAAAAAGGCTTTATCTATCAACCGGAACGCGAATTTTTCATAATCCAGATAAAAAGAAGCTTCTCCTTTTTGGCGAAAAATTTTCAAATCGCATAATCTCTGAAAAGCCTCTTGAAAAATCGAGTCGACATTGTATCTGTCTCTTTCGTTTTCAATATTAAACGAATACGCTTTACAGAACAAAGTAACTAGCCGATGTTGTTGTCGGGCAGGTTCTCCATTCTTTAAAAGTTTTATAAATGGAACGCCTACGTTTTTTTTGTTTCGTTCGTCCCGTTTGGCAGATATGGCTTTTGTATATCTTCCGATGGTCGATCCGTAGCAATCCCAACCGGGGGGAAAAGAATAACATAGATTGGCTCTGACGACTAAAACGACGAATAAGTATAGAAAATCTTTCCATTCTTCAAGGGACATCTTTCCCTGAAGAGCAAAAGGAATATCCCTGTCGTTCATTTTTTCCAAATCTGGAAAAATGATTTTCACCAGACCGAGCGTTTCAAGGTTTACGGCCATATTCGGACGTCTGTAGAACTCTTTTAGGATAAAAATAGAAACAAGATCTTCAAACCCGTCATCCGTTTTAAATTTTTCGTTTTTATCTGCGTAATATGTCTGAACGGGCGTATTTTTTATCATCCCGAATATACTCTTTTTAAGATCCTTAAACTGGACATATTCTTTCTTTTCATTTTGATAAGCCGCCATCAGTCTGAGAGCTATGTCCGGATAATCTTTTATAATTTTTTTAATATCTTCGGAAATATCCGATTCGCTTTCGTTTATTTTTTCGGCCAGAATCGAATAAATCAGGCTTCGCAGATAATCTCTTTCGGCTTTCAATTGCAATTTAATGGACGTTCGCGCTGTTCCCTGCCGGCTATCCGTAAAGCAGATCATTTTCTTGCCGCCGAACGGTCTGTGGGGGTTTTCTTCTTCAACGTCTGCGAAATTCAATAATTTTTCCGCCAATACGCTGTTAAAGAAGGCGCCGCCTTGCATAGGGGAATACAGTTTTTTTCCATTTTCTTCGCAAACCGGACACTTTTCCTCTTCCGTTTCGATAACAGAAACGGGGAAGTTATCCTGATTGCGTTCATATTCGATAAGAGACGTTTTTTTATTCAGAAAAAAATTTTCGGGCGCTTCATTCCTTATATAAACGTCGTTTTCCGATTTTTCGTTTTCTTTTTCGTTTTCATCGCCGTCCTCATCAAAATCGCGGTCGGAATCCAAAACAAACTCGTCGACATCCGCAAGGGAACGGGGGGTTAATTTTTTACTTCCCGCGTTTGGACCGGATATTGTTGTTTCCGCCCGTCCTTTCAGAAAGACGGAATGGCAATCCTGACAGACAACCACGGGAAACACTTTTCCGCCGCACGGACACGAAGCCCGCTCTTCCAGATAAACGTGTCCCAGATGCCAGTCCGGATCGTTCTTTTCCAATTCGTTTTTGCAGGAACATTCCGGATTTGCGCATGCCCACAATCCGGGAAACGTTTTATGAAAGAAATGCATCCTCAACGGAAGAAATGATTGACCATTGGGATCGCAGGCGTTGGCGACGATATCAAGATATTTCAACGTATCTGTGTCGGAAAACCGTTTTCCCGTTTCTTTCGATAGGAAATCCGAAATTTCTGTCAGATCGTGCGAAAACGTTTCGGAAAATCTTTTGGAGAAAAACGTTTCTCGTAATTTACGCGAAAGATTATTGCAGCATATTTTCTCGAAAAGTTCTTTTCCTTCTTTGTTTTCAAACGCTGAAATATCAAAATCGTTGTCCGATATACGTGAAAGGATTTGATCTATCTTCCTTTTTCCAAAAATAACATGAACTTTATTGGCATCGATTTTTGCGATACTTGAAAGAAATTTTTGTAATTTTTCCTTTGCCTTGTTTCCCCCGATCGTTGCAGAAGTGGCAATAAAATGAACATCGTCTTTAGTCACGTCGAAAGCCTTAAGAGTTCTGGCTAACAGCAAAGATAATTCCGCCGCATTCGATCCCGTGTATGTATGCGCTTCATCTAACACAATCCATCGGAGTTTCTTTTGACTTTTTTTAATGATCGGCGCGTCGACCTTTCGGATCAGCATATATTCCAACATTGTGATGTTGGTAATCAAAATTGGGGATGGAGCTTCTCGCAATGTCTTCCGGCAACCGATCTGACAGGGATTCTTTCTTTCGTCCTCAGGCCTTATTCTTTCAGGAAGTAACCCATTATATAAACAGTATTGTATTTTTTCATTGCATAACCTGTCCAGCCTGTGTTTCTGATCTTCTATCAGCGCATTGAGAGGATAGATAAACAAAGCGCGGACACCGGTCAATTTTCCCTGCCGTGGTGCTTCCTGATACAATTCGCTGAGAATAGGATACAAAAAACATTCCGTTTTACCCGATCCGGTTCCGCTCGCAACGACCAATGATTTTTTTTCTTTCAGCAAAGAATGCCACGCTTCCTCCTGATGGGCATAAGGGACCATATCATTATTTGCTGTTATCTTTTTAATAAATGCAGGACTTAGATCCTCATTCTCCGACAACGGCTTCTTTCCTGTTTCCCAACCGAACACTGGTTCAAAAACGGGACGTGAATAAAGTTTTTCGTCGCTATTGATGCGATTTTTGATGTTGTTTTTTAAATTATTCGGTAATTGACGCAAAGAAGACAGTAGCCCTTCTGAGGAGTTTGAAACTTCATTGAAAATTTTTAAAAAATTATATTTTTCCATATTCTACCCCTTAATCAATGCGGTCATTGTCCATATAAAAGCCTTTTCGAACCATTCTTCATCAAAGTTTCTTAGTTCATAAATATCTTCTTCAAAAGAGTCTGGTAGTGCAGAAAGTGTACATTGAGCTTGTGCGTATGCTACTACAAAAGGAGCATAAATCAACGATGTCAGTATATTATCTTCATATCTGAAGTTAAAATTAATCTCACGAAGCCATTGTTCAATGTTTTTTCTCGGAACCATAATGTCGTCAAGGCTATGCCGACTTTGAAAGCTTTGACGGTCTTCTCCGTAACGGAAAAACGCCCAAAATTCAGATGAATTAAATTTAGGAATTCCTTCGAATGATGGCATAAAATCAGATATTAAAAAACGGAGATCTTCTATCTCGAAGACAATTTTTATAAATAATGTTTTCAGCAAAGGAAATTCATCACATAAATCAGTTATCTGTTTTTTAAGCAATGTATTGAAAACATCTTTGCTTGTTTCCTTCAGTTTTTTCATACTTTTCGTTTTAATTAACGAACTTAAAGCTACTTTCCAATCTTCGATAGGGATCAACGTCGCGTCAAAATTCAAATCATTTGAAAGTCTTGAAATGAATGATCCTAAACGATCTGTCGGATATTTAAAAAACAGTGACGCAAAGAATAGTTTATTTCTTTTGAGTTCTTTCATAAAAGGAAGTGTGTATAAAGGATAATCTTCAGATAAACCTAACCAAACATCCACAATGTTCCAATCATCTGAATCAAAATTGTTTGCCAGTTCGGCGACAAAAGAAGCTTCTTCCCCGCCTTTAATAAAATTTTTCATTTTATTATCGGTTTTTCCAATAAAAAAAGGCGCACACGTCACAGAAGTGTCTTTGAGTTTAATTAAATAAATCGAATTTTTTTCTTCAAAAGAAAGCAAAGATTTTTTTTCGATCGGGAAGCTTTCTGCAGAATAACAGTCTTGCGCGATAAGTTCATAATTCTGATATCTTTTTCTGGTTATCAATTCTCCAGAAAGAATGTCTTTTTCTAAATGGCAATCAAAGTTATATACTTTACATTGGGCTTTTGGGTGTCCGTTTCTGGATAAAATCAGTAAAACACAATCATTTTCTGCAGCGTTTTTCAAAAATACGGAAATATCTTTTTTAAATGAGCTTATTGGAATTTCCTGAAAACCAGATGGTATATTTATTGTACACTCTGGAATCTTATTTTGTCGTTCAAGACGGATTGTTAATATATATGTTTGATTTTGATTACACGTAGAAATCTTCAGTATTTCTCTTGCTAATTTAGAGCAACCAACCGCTGGCGTTTTATTTCTATCAACGTTTCCATCCTTATCGTCATCAATGTTATAAAAAACAAATTCGTTAATCGGAAAGGGTAGTTTGATGTTGAACCATTCTCCATAAATTTTTGCACGCACTTCAAACCATCGAATGCTTGAATTTCCTTTTTTTGTGCAAATTAATTCAACAGAAGCATTTTCATGTCGCTTAAACTCAACTCCATATGCTTCGTTTTCCGGTAATGCTATATCTTCTATAAAGAAGTTCTCAAAAAGAATGCTACCTTCAGTTATGCTATACGCGTTCACTGTCATTTTGAAATTAGAAGGTAAAATAAAAAAAGGTTGCTTTTTCCCATTATATTTTGCTCTCACTGGTCCGAATATCTCTTCTTTAGAAGGTATATTGCTTTTCCAAGGTAACCATTGAATTTTTTCATTGGAAACTGTTGATAAAGCACTATTATTCATACAGTACAACACAGGCTTTCCCAAATATATTTTACCAAACGGAGATATTTCCAATTGATGTTCCTGCGCTCCTCCCCAAATAAAGACCTCTTGCGATGGCGATGAATTCAGGAAAATTTTATATTCATCTTCAAGAAGAGATATTTCCACCCATCCTTCATTATCCCCACATTTAAAAAGGCGTAATTTCTTTTCGGAAATCCCGTTTTCTTCAGGACAACAGAATATTAAATCCGTATTTTCTTCATTGACATTACTTGATACTGTAACTTCTGCCTCATCTGGTATGAATAAGTAAACTGTATTTCCGAATGTTTTTTGGTTTCCCGAACCGATAAAAGCTGGCTTACCATCACGAACATCAAAACATAAAAGCGTATCCGGACAAATTTGTTCTCCATTCACAACATTTGAATAAAACGATTTAAAACTTGTGTCCCGCAAAGTTAATACAATTTCTTGACGAAAAGGATCAAACGATGTTTTTTTGGGAATTATCCTAAAAGTATCCGTACCCAACGCCTTATTTACAAATGCAACCTCATACAATTTATCGCTTTCCGCCATAATGGAAAATGAATCGGGCAGATCATTCACACCAAACAATTGATTAAAGTAATCCTTTTGAACCGAAGTTTTTGCAAAACAAACAATTGAATGGACGCAAACTTTATTATCGTTGCATTCCGTAATAAAATCGCAAACAGGATATGAATATGTCGTTTTTTCTTTTCGCCCAGCTTCTTTAACGAGAGCTTGAATTAAATTTTCGGTAGCTCCATCATTTAAATATAATGGTAAACTGTTTTTAAATTCAGATGTAATGTATTTTTCTGGTTCTTTTTTATAATTTTCTGGTAAACCTTTTACAAAGTCATTTACGCTGATAATTAAATTAGCCATCAAATCAAAGTCGGAGGCCAAGCGG
>JAZNBT010000030.1:0-4439 GCA_045587165.1 Alphaproteobacteria bacterium
TTATCTTCTATTTCTAAAATAGATTCTGAAGATTCTCTTTTTAAGATAGGTGTATATCCTCGCGGAATTTCAAAAACATTATTCGCTGAAACGATATTCAAAAGTTCTCCGAATGTTATGTTCGGATTATTATCATACGAATTGCATAATCCTTCTATGGTCTTTTTAACCTTTTCCAGAATATCTTGAGCGGTATCCTTATGTGCTTTAATGTGTGCTTTATTTAACACAGGAGAATGCTTCTTTACTACATTAGCGATTGCAAATTGATCGCCAGCTTTATGCGCTTTTAATATAGGAAAAATAATGTCAGAAAATATTTTGATTTCTGGCAACGTGCCATCTAAAAGACCAGTACGAAATTTTTCATTAGGGTAAAGAGCTTGAAACATTTCCCCAAACCCCATTCTACTAGCAGCCATATGGTGTTCTAAGATTAAAGAAGCTATGCTCTCTTGCCGTGCCCAAGCATTATCACCTGTTATTGTTGCCATTTGTTGCATAACTTCATTTTCGGCATTTTGCCGATCTTTATTATTTGGAATGGCAAAAAAACGAACGATTCCTCCTTGTTTATCTTGTCGAGAGAGTTGTGTGTGCTGATCAACTTCGGAGCGAATTTTATTTATTAGTGTTATAATTCTTGCCTTAGATCGATGATTCATTTTCTTTGCAGGAAAGCCTTTTTGTAACACAAAAAAGAGCGAAAATTGTTCTCCGTTCCACCCTTGAAATCGCCCTCAAACATCTGTAAAATTTTATCTGTCACGCACGATTGAACGTCAACTTGAGAGGTCAATCATGACTATGATCCATAAGACGTTCAGAATAGAAATCCGTGATTTATTGGAAGTGTATTATGACACGTAAACATCATTAGTTGGATGAACATATCCAAGGAATATACGTTCGAATAGAAACGCCCCCAATAGTCAACTGCAAAAATCGATCTTTGAATAGATCGTTTTCTATAACAATAATCACCCGCATTCAGCTCTGAAATAAAAATCTCCGGTATAAAAAATTTTATTTCTTTTTTTGAGGAAAAAAGATCTCTAATATAATAATTATACTAACGATCAATGCAAAAATCGAAAATACCAGAGTCGCTACAATGATAATAGTTTCTTTTCTATTCCTCGCATCATTTCTCAATTCTTCCGGAACCATCTTTTTGTATGTATAACGACGGGATTTGCGCGTATTCAAAAACTTGGCAATACGTCCCGCTTGTTTTTCCGCTTCTTCTCTAAGGATGAATTCTCTGGGCATTTCAAAGCTATCGGAAGCTCCATAAAATTTTAAGTAATATTTTTCGCCAGATGTGAAAAGCCCACTTTTGCTTTTGATTACACGGGTAACAAGCTCTATATTATTAATGCCGGCTAAATCATACGACTTTTTTAAACGCAGTTTTTCATTATTAGGGGTCGAGTAATAATGATCGCAACGCTGTGTTTCCTTTTGACAGTCAAAAACAAAATCGCCAAAATTTTCGCTAAAACCAAGTTGATAAATCGGCACGACTATAAAGATAATTGCTAACAGACATAGATCGAAGATTGTATGTTTTGGAAAAAAGATCCCCTTTTTTCGCTTATAATTATGCAACAAAAAGACAATCAAAGAAAAGCCAGCTATAATACCCAGACAACAAAAAAGAAGATAAAGGCTCATTTATATTATACTTTTCCAAAAAGACGTTAGCGAGATAAGACTCTGTTTTGTTTTATGGTGCACATCCTAAATCGTTTTAAAATGATATAGAATTCTTCATTATAATATACGAAAATCTTTTAAATAAAAACATTTAAAGCCCATACCGTCTTGTTAAAATTGACAACGACTTTACACAAAACATCGTTCGTTTTTATGAGTTCCTCTAATTCCTCCTGACGAGAAAACACCATTTTAAAAAGTCCCATCACAACCATTCAATGCAACAGTTCCGATATATTGTTGCTTTCTTCGTTTAAGTGACGGTACAAATCTTCACTTAATCGAAAGTATACCTTTATTCGTTTCATGATTGTGCCTCGCAGAGCCGGAGCGTATTACAAAACGCGTATCCTGCCATTCCTTCATAGATATTCTTTTCCTTTTGTCCTTTACGTTATTCGCTTTAAAGCAGAGGAGGTGACGCGCTTGATTTGTTCCACCATTTTCGTATCGATGTCGGGAAGTCGTTTTTGTTCCTGAATGGCGGTTGCCCTGAAAACCTCCCTTAATGCTTTCAGTTTGAAATCGAAGCGATCCGGATTGAACGTTCCGTTCGGATGACATATCGACCATAACGTCGATATGCCCCCGAAAGCATAAAGTGCGCGTTCTTCACGATCAGTTAGGTTTTCGACAAAGGCGTCCCGTTTTGCCATGGACACATAGTCCTGCCGTAAATAACCGGCGCACTTTTCGATAAAGTCGGTTTCCGCGCTCGAAGCTTTCACATACTTGGAAAAAATCGCCGGATCAGGCGGTCGTCCGTAAAAGTTTTCATTCTTTAATACCTTTAAACAAACGGCGGCGAATTCTTCGTCCGTAAAGTCGTTTTGAAAGGCTTGATACGTCAGTTCCGCGACATCAGTGTCTATCAAAACGCTTTTTGAACTTAATAAAATCCCGTAATGGCGTAAGAAAAACGTTTTATCCATCGCCATACCTCCGTGTTAAAATCTGCGCGTTGCGTTCTGCAATCGTTCCGGACGGCTTTTCACGTTTTAACCAGTTTCGCCAGGCGGCAATCCAATCGGATTTTTCGGTTCCTTTCCGTGTCCAATAATCCCGAAAACGCAGATAGACACCTTCGGTATCTCCTTTAAAAGCCAAAGCTTCCGCTTCTTTCCTGAATTCGCTTGGAAGCGTTTCCAAACAGTAGGGGGAAAACCTAAAGGAAAGAGGGTTTATATAATAACTTCCTCTATCTCTTTCACTATCTCTATCTCTATCGGTAGGTTTCGTATGCGGTTGTTTGCACTCGTCTTCGGTTGTATTCGATTGTAACGGTTCGTATCGTTTCAATACGTTCGCGCGGTTCTTTTCGCATCGCTTGTCATAGCGTTCTTTGTCGCGAATGAACTGTGCCTCAAAGAGCTTGAACAAAGGTTTTGTGACTGGTGTCAGATTAAACGGCAATGAACGATGATAAAGGTTGATTGCCCGATAAAGGTTTAATTCATCGGTATCTTCCAAATCGTCAAACAAGGGAAGGGTGTCGATGTATATCAAAAAACTCTTGCGCTTTTCCGTCATGCGATACCCCCTTTGTCCGAAGTGGATTTAAAAGCGGGCGACAGACGTTCGTTCATCCACGCGTCCAGATCCTCAATCGCGTAAAGAACGATTTTGGTTCCGAACTTGTGGAATTTGGGACCTCCGCCGATCGTGGCGAGTTTGCCCAAAGTCTTGTATGTCGTGTGAAAACCGATTTCCGTCAGATAGGCGGACGCTTCCTTGCGGGACAGATATTTCTTCGTTGGTAACATAATGACCTCCTTGTTACTCGTGTTAATTCGATAACGGTCAGGTCATCAGGTTTTTACCGCTTTCTCAACGGGCGCACGGTGCGGGGAATAAGGGCGCACCCTATCGCATGCTTTTAAAAATCATCGGAAGTCCGCTGATAATCGGGAGTTCACTTTTTTTGTTTCAGCCGTTTTGGGCGCGCCCCCTTTTTGAGCCTCCGGCAATCGGACAGCTTGCGCAATGTATTCCGCGAATCTCTGTGAGATTTCAATGTTCCTTTTCTTTCCGCATTCGATAACGGCGTGTTCGACGATCTTTTTGACAGGTTGATTCGTCTTGGAGATTTTCAGTTCTTCAATAACGTCTTTCATCACAAGCATGTATGGAGAAACATAATCCAACTCTTCAAGCGTTTCCGAAAAGGATTTGTTTTCCGTTTGTGTTAACGCCAGAGGGAACAAAACTTGCAGCTGATCCGTCGGGATTTCGATACGGGTCAGGCCTTGAGCGAATATGCCGAAAGAGGAAAAGGTGAGCTCGTTCCAATTTGAATGAATGGTCGAAATCTTTTCTTTTTCGGTCATCATACGGCGGTTGTCTTCTCTTTCGGGCAAGGGGAGATTCATCTCTTTGGCAAAGCGTTTGGCAAGATATTCGTTTTCAAACGTTTTATCTTTCGGTTCAACGCGCCATTTGGAAGGGTGTTTCTCCGGAATTTGGCAAGCGTAAGCGTTTTGTTCGGGGCAGTAAGGCATGTCTTTGAACGTGTATTTATAGAAACGTTCAATCGGAAAATACAATCGCGGAATGACGCGTTCCGGATTGCCGTAAGAAAACGGAGAGATCAAGAGTGGCTTGACCTTGAATAGTTTGAAAACAAGATTGACCGGCAGAACGATGACAACACAGGTAATGAAATAAAGAAGAAACGTTACTGCGGACAACGGCAATAAAAACGTGCGGCAACGGGAGTAGGG